>CAYPEF010000084.1:0-10532 GCA_964409675.1 uncultured Rickettsiales bacterium
GCGTGGGCAAGAAGCAAGACGCCTGTGCCAGCCGGGAGCCGAAGCAGGTGCGCCGCCACCCGGCGCCGCCCTTCACCACCTCCACCCTCCAGCAGGAAGCGGCGCGGAAATTAGGCTTCTCCGCCAAGCGCACCATGCAGGTGGCGCAGAAGCTCTATGAAGGCGTGAGCGTCGGCGGCGAAACTACCGGCCTCATCACATACATGCGTACCGATTCGGTAAGCGTCTCGGGTGAAGCGCTTGCCGCCTCGCGCGATTATATCGGCAAGGCGTTCGGGCCGAATTACCTGCCCTCCTCCCCGCGCGCCTATAAAACCAAATCGAAAAACGCGCAGGAAGCGCACGAGGCCGTTCGCCCCACCGAAATCTCCCGCACGCCCGAGCAAGTGAAAGCAGCACTGGAGAGCGACATGTTCCGCCTCTATGAGCTGATCTGGAAACGCATGGTGGCGAGCCAGATGGAAAGCGCCCTGTTCGACCAGCTGATCGTCGATATCGCCGCCACCGACAAGCAGGCTGTGCTTCGCACCACCGGCTCGGTGCTGAAATTCGACGGCTTCCTGAAACTCTATCAGGAAGGCCGCGACGACGAAGAGGAAAACGACGAACAGCGCCGCCTGCCGCAGCTCTCGCTCAATGAGTCGCTCGATGTGAAGGAAGTCAAGCCTGAGCAGCATTTTACCGAACCGCCGCCGCGCTACACGGAAGCGAGCCTGGTCAAAAAACTGGAAGAACTCGGCATCGGCCGACCGTCCACCTATGCCGCCATCATCTCGGTGCTGCAGGACCGCGGCTATGTCACGCTCGATAAAAAACGCTTCGTCGCCGAGCCTTTAGGCCGCATCGTCAGCTCGTTCCTGGTCAGCTTCTTCGAGCGCTACGTGGAATACGGCTTCACCGCCAACCTCGAAGAACAGCTCGACGATGTCTCCGCCGGCGAGCGCGACTGGAAAGCGGTGTTGCGCGCTTTCTGGACCGATTTCATCGCCAAGATCGAAGAAAGCAAGAAACTCTCCGTTACTGAAGTGCTGGAAGCAGTGGATTCGATGATGGAGCCCTACCTCTTCGGCCTGCCGACCGAGGAGAAAAAAGAACCACGCCTCTGCCCCGCCTGCAAGAGCGGCAAGCTGCACCTGAAGCTGGGCCGCTACGGCGCCTACATCGCCTGCTCCGGCTACCCGGAATGCAATTACAAAAAACAGGTCGGCGCGAACGACAACGGGCAGGAAGGCGGCGCGGAAGAATCCAACCTGCCGCGCCCCCTCGGCGCCGACCCCGCCAGCAATGAGCCGATCACGCTCAAAAAAGGCCCCTACGGCCTGTATGTGCAGCTCGGCGAAGGCAAATCCCCCAAGCGCGCCAGCCTGCTGAAGGGCATGAACCCGGACGAGCTGACGCTGGAGCGCGCGCTGGCGCTGCTTTCGCTCCCACGCGAGCTGGGCATGCACCCTGATTCCGGCAAGCCGATCACCGTCGGCGTCGGCAAGTACGGCCCTTACTTGGTGCATGAAGGCAAATTCACCTCCCTCCCCCCAGAGGAAGACCCGCTTACCATCGGCATCAACCGCGCCGTCGATGTGCTGGCCAACGCCGCCGCCCCCAAGGGCCGCGTGAGCGCCGCGCCGCTTCGCGTCATCGGCGAACACCCGCAGGAGAAAAAGGAAATCGCCGTCTATTCCGGCAAGTACGGCCCCTACATCAAATACGGAAAGATCAACGCCACCCTCCCCAAAGGGCGTGAGCCGGAGGAAATCACCCTCGACGAAGCGGTTTCTCTGCTGGAAGCCAAGCAATCCGCAGCGCCTGCGAAAAAATTTGCCGCCCGCGGAAAAAAGAAGTAAAAGACTTGCCATGACCAAAGTCCGCATCTACCAGCCCGATAAAACCGCCATGCAGTCCGGCAAGGGTAAAAGCAAGCGCTGGAAGCTGGAATACCTGCCCGATACCCCTTATTTTGTGGAAAACCTGATGGGCTGGAACGGGATGACCGACACCAACCGCCAGCTGGACCTTTATTTCCCCAGCAAGGAAGCCGCCATTGCATATGCGGAAGCAAAAAAGCTGGCTTTTGAAGTGGTTGAGCCGCATTCGCGCAAGGAAATCCGCAAATCCTACGCCGATAATTTCAAATATTTCGCCCCCAAGCAGACCCACCACCCCTAATCCATTGATTCTTCCATATCTTTGGCTTCTCTTTTTCCGGATTTCGTCATAATTCGGTAACAAAGACGTGCTAATGTGCTATCATAGCGAGAGTAAAGGATATCTTTCGGCATGAAACGGTTCACCATCCCCTGCGATTTTAGCGGCACCAAGTTCCCCTTCCACGTGTATGTGGGGGAACCGCACCCAGCGCGCCACCCGTTGCAGCACCAGGCATGGTGGCTCTCCACGGTGCGCGGCGGCACCATCCCGCAGGAGGTGATGGATTCGTTCGAGCGCCTGCACAAGATCGCGCTGGAAAATAACGTCTCGTTTGAAGATCTCTGCGTCTATGCGCTGGGCACCGCCGCGGCGGAAGAAGGCCAGCAGCAGGCGGCAGCGGAGACGGTGCAATAAGGCCCGGCAGAAGAGGCACTCATGGCCGATGATGACAATTTCGTATCCGCGCCGCAGATCAGCGCTCCCGAAGTCAGCGCCCCGGAGCGCAGGCACAGCCGCGTCGATTACGACAATGATTACGACCTCCGCCCCGGCAATAGCAGCAGCAGCGGAGCCTACCAGCGCCGCTACAATTTCCAGCGCGAGGACGAATACTCCAACCTCCCGGACGACGACGACCAGCTGCGCGGTACCACCACGCGCATGGCAGAGGATAACGCCCTCGCCGAAGCGCAGATGCTGGCGCAGCTCTCCGAACGCATTAAGTTCAAGGCTAACGCCGGGCGGTTCGTAGCGCCTAAAAAAGGCGAAGATACATACGCTGCGCACCTGCAGCTGGTGCGCCAGGGCGATAAGGTGGATATTCATTTCGACCCGTCTGTTTACCAGTTCTTCGACGCGATTATCGCCGCCAACGCCGACCGGCCCGAACTGTTCGACCCCAACCATGCCGATTATGAAAAACATGCCATGCTGCGCGACAATCTCGCCGTGCTGCGCAATGTACTGATGAACCAGTATTACCTAGGCGATGATGGCAAATATACCGAGGAAGATGAGCGTTTCCTCCCCAACCTCGCCGAAATCGCCGCCGATGTCGGCAATGCATTGCATAATGAAAAAGGCGCCCGCCGCATTATCGCGCACTCTCTGAATGCCGACCTGCTGAATATTGAAGGCGAAGGCGCAGCGCGCGCCTATGAGTTCCTGCGCGAACGCCAGTCCGGAAACGACATTCTCAGCAAGCTCGGTGTCGTGCTGCGCCATTTATTCAACCAGCCCTGGCGCAACTGGGACTTGCCGCCGCGTGAAGAAACCGCTCTCAGCAAAGCCGGCCTCACCGCGCCCGCGCCGGTGGATGAGTTGTGCCATTGCACCCCCCAGCAGTTAAGTGCCTGCCGCATGCATGCCATGGCGAGCCAAGCGAAGCAGCCGCACCCGGTAGCCGCGGTCGATAATGCCATCAAGCGCGAACAGAAGCGCGAAGTGGTCTATCACGGCCACATCATCCTCGACTGGCTGCGCAACCTGAAATTCACCGACAAGCCAATGGAGGAGCTGATCGATAGCGGCACCCCGGCGGAGCGCGAAGAAACCCAGAGTAACATCCGCAAGGTGCTTGATTACTATAAAAACTATCTCAAAACCGCGCTGGAGGATAAACCCGAGCTTGCTAATGACGCCAAAATCCAGGCTGCCAACGAAGTAGCGGAAGCGCTGGAGCACTCACTGGAATTGCTGGCCAAGCTGGAGAAGCCGCACAGTCTCGCCGCCACCATGCAGATTTCCTCCGACGTCACCCAGCAGCCCGAGCGCTGGAATGAGCTGAAAGGCCACACCGTGGACCGACTGATGGAAACCCTGAAAGGCGGGCTGGAGCAGGCCGTCTCCGCCATGGAGCAGCAGCAGGAAGACATCGAGCGCCAGAGCGAGGAAGCCGCCGAGCAGGCCACGCTCGACAGCATGATGCACAACAATAAGCGCCGCAAAAAGAAAAAGCGCTCCTCTACCACCGCCGCCAAGCAGCGCCGCCAGAACCTCGATTTAATCGCCGACGACAGGGCCGCCGGACAGGGCATCTACGCTCCACGCGGCGAAGACCGCATCATCCTGCGCGAGCGCCGTGAAGGCATCATGAACGGCATCCCGCCGGAAACGCAACCCCTGACCCGCAAGGAAAAAACGGAAGCCGCATGGAAGGGCCTACCGCCGGAAGCCGAAGCCCTCACCAAGGCCGTCGGCCAGACGCTCAAAGGCATGCAGCAGAAAGGCAGCGCCATGCTCACCGCCAATAACACACTGGCGCAGACCGCCATCACCGTCTCCGCCGGCGACGCCGTCAGCCCCGACGACCAGCCGCTTGCCGTCCGCCACGCTCAGCAGCGCGAACGCGAGCAACAGAACGGCAAACAGATTTAGCTTCAGCCAATAACCCTTTTGTTATTCCCGCGCAGGCGGGAATAACAAATTGTGATAGTTAATGCAGTTCTGGGAAGGAATAATGATTGCGATATGTTGCCACTGTTTATAACGTTACACATTATGTGGTTTTCCTTTTAAATATTTTCCTGTTTTTACATTATGCCCCCATTCGCTTCCCATATCTTCTGCTGCACCAACCGGCGCGATCCGTCGGAGCCGCGCGGCAGCTGCGCGGCCAAGGGCTCCGAAGAATTGCGCGATTACATGAAAGCGCGCGTAAAGGAACTCGGCATCCCCTCCGCCCGCGTCAACGCCGCCGGCTGCCTGGATATGTGCGAGCGTGGCCCCGCCATCGTCATCTACCCGGAAGGCATCTGGTACAGCTGCGCCAGCAAAGATGACGCGGAAGCTATCATCCAGGAGCATTTGCTCGGCGGCCAGCCGGTGGAGCGGCTTCTGATGTTTAAAAAGCAGCGGCAGGCGTAACTAATTTGCGCCTATCACTCCTTGCGCCTTACTGAAGGCAAGAATGGCCTGCGTCAGTGCCGCCAGATCGAGATCGTTATGCCCGCCCTGCGGATAAAACACTGCCTGCTTCGGCTCCGGCGCGCGGGCAAACAGTTCCTGTCCCTCGCCCACCGGAACAATATGGTCCTTCTCCCCGTGCAGCACCAGCAGCGGCGATTGCAGTTCCTTCAGCTTACTGATGGAATCATACCGGTCTTTCAGCAGCAGTTTCACAGGAAGCCACGGATAGGCGGCAGAGGCGGGCGCGGACAGCGCGGTGAAGGCGGACTGCATGACCAGCACGGCAGGCTTATATTCCACCGCCATCTGCATGGCCACGCCAGTGCCGATGGATTCGCCGTAAAATACCATCCGCTGCGGCGTTAACGATAATTCCTGCTGCGCATAGCGCACTGCCGCGCGGGCGTCGCTGTAAAATCCCTGCTCTGAAGGGCTGCCGCCGCTGGCGCCGTACCCCCTGTAATCAACGCCCAGCACACCGAATCCGGCTGCGCTTAAATGCGCGAAATACTGTGCGCGGTTGCTCAGGTTGCCACCATTGCCGTGAAAATACAAAATTGTCGGATACGAGGCGCGTGCGGCGTGATACCATGCCTGGAGATGCACGCCATCGTCAGTCACCAACGGTACTACTGAGAAATCCTGCAACCCATATGCTTCAGGAGCATGGATTCCCTTCACCGGCGCATAGATGAGATGCCGCTGGAATGCCCACATGAAAGCGCAAATGCAGATATACGCCACCGCCAGCCGCTTCAGCAAACTGACGGGATTAAAATCGAACTGCATAGGCCCTCTTATATACGTGCTTGCCGTGCTTATATTTTTTTAACATCACCGTACCGGCATCCATACGGATTTTATATCGCAGCTTTGTTTTACTGTGCAATGGACTTTGTCATCTTTACGCTCATCTAGAAGGGGGGCGGGCAGACAGAATCGCCCCCTGCTTTTTTTCTTCTGTCTGCACTTGGTGCCCCTCATCTGCACACTACGCTTAAAGGATATCTCCATGGCCTACGATATGAATAATACCAGGAAAAGCAACGCCACTACGAATGCGCAGGAGCAGCAGGCCAAAAGCCCGCTCTCCAGCGCGGCTGCTATCATGCGTAACCCGAACTCTACCCCGGAGGAGCGTCGCAAAGCTGCTGCCATGCTTGGCCGCCAGGGCGGGCTGCATAGCCATGACAATGACCCCGGCAAGCGCTCAAGCGCACGTTCGGCAGAGCGCGTGCTTGAGAATGCATGAGCAAACATAGGCGAATTTCAAGCAAAACCGGACAAAGTATTATAACCACATGTTCGCCATGCGAATTCACGGTAAACGGTGTTCACAGGCGCAGACACTTATTAATGCCTGACTTTATTTTTCTGCGGGTATAGTTTCGCCTCACGCCCCAGCCATATCCCATCACCTAATAAGTTGTTAATCAATAATAAACCCATATCCTGATAGCAAAAACCCTGCCTGTTCCTGCACGGTTTGGCTGGACTTACGCGCCAGATCGGCTACAGATCAGCGTAAATCAAGAAAATCAGGACTCAAATAACATGGACGATATAAAAACTTCTTCGCAGCCTCCCCGCCGCTCTCTCTGGCGTAACCAGACATTCCAGGTGCTGATCGCCATTCTGATCGGCATCGCGCTGGGGCATTTCTTCCCTGATACCGGCGTTGCCATGAAACCGTTCGGCGACGGCTTTATAAAAATGATCAAGATGGTAATCGGTCCGATTATTTTCCTCACCATCGTCACCGGCATTGCGCATGTGGGCGATATCCGCAAAGTCGGGCGCGTCGGCGGCAAGGCGCTGATCTATTTCGAGATCGTCACCACCATCGCGCTGGCGCTCGGCATGGTGGCAATGAATCTGTTCAAGCCCGGCGCCGGGCTGGACGTAGCGCATATGCAAAAAGGCGACATCAGCCGCTACGTGCAGGAAGGCCAGAAGGAACATTCCACCGTCGATTTCCTGCTGCACATCATCCCCGATAATATCATCGGCGCTTTCGCCAGCGGTGAATTGCTGCAGGTGTTGTTCGTCTCTATCCTGTTCGGTATCTCGCTGGCGGCACTCGGCGAGCGCGGCAAGCCGATAGAACACTCTTTCGAACGGCTGGCGACGGTGGTGTTCGGCGTCATCGGCATCGTGATGAAATTCGCTCCCCTCGGCGCGTTCGGCGCCATGGCATTTACCATCGGTAAATACGGCATCGAATCCACTATCCCGCTCGGAAAGCTGATGCTGGTGGCCATCCTTACCATGGTTTTCTTCGTCGTCGTCATTCTCGGCACTATCACGCGCTATTACAAATTCAGTATCTTCAAGTTCATCCGCTACATCAAGGATGAGCTGATCATTGTACTCGGCACCGGCTCCTCCGAACCGGTATTGCCGCGCATGCTGGAAAAGCTCCAGCGCCTTGGCTGCCCCAAGCCGATTGTCGGGCTAGTACTGCCAACCGGCTACTCGTTCAACCTCGACGGCTCGTCGATCTATCTTTCCATGTGCGTGCTGTTTGTGGCGCAGGCCTACAATATCGACCTTAGTCTTTCGCAGCAGCTCTCGATCCTGGGCATCCTGCTGCTGACCTCCAAGGGCGCGGCAGGCGTGGTGGGCAGCGCGTTCATCGTGCTGGCGGCCACCATCAGCGCCACCGGCATCCTGCCGGTCGAAGGCGTGGCGCTATTACTTGGCATTGACCGCTTCATGTCCTCAGTGCGGGCGATGATCAACCTGATTGGCAATGGCGTCGCCACGGTAGTCATTGCCAAGACAGAGCGGGAATTCGACGACACCCAGGCGCTGCTAACTTACCGCAGCACCTTTGAGGATAACAGTATCAAAAGCATCTGAGCGCCGCTTACGCGGCCCGGCTCAGCTCCGCCTGCATCACGCTGCTGCGCCCACTCTCAAACGAAGCGATGCAGCTGGCAAGGTAAAACCGCCACAGGCGGATGAACGCCTCGTCCTTGCCTTGCGCCAGCACTTCGGATGTATGCGCCTCGAATGAAGCCAGCCAGCGCCGTAGCGTCTCGGCGTAATCTTTGCCGAAAGCATACATTTCGCGGCATTGCAGACCTGCTTTTTCCGCCGCCTCGCGGAACCGGCGGCGCGAGGGGAGCATCCCGCCCGGGAAAATATAATGCTCGATAAAGCCGGTCACACCGCGCAGTTCCTCGAACAGATCGTCATCCAGCGTGATCGTCTGCACCAGTGCCGTGCCGCCCGGCACCAGCCGGTCATGAATGGTCTCAAAATAGCTGGTCCAGTATTTCTCTCCCACATGCTCGAACATGCCGATGGAAACGATATGATCAAATTCGCCGTCCACCTCCCGGTAATCGGTCAGGCGAACATCCACTAAATGACTGAGCCCCGCACGCCATAGCCGCTCGGTGGCAAAGATAGCCTGTTCCTTGGAAAGCGTTACCGCCGTCACCTGCAATCCGTCCTGCGCCGCCGCCTCGGCGAATCCGCCCCAGCCGCAGCCGATCTCCAGCAAATCCTGCCCCGGCTTCGCCTGGAGCTTGTTCAGGATACGCCGGTATTTCGCCGCCTGCGCCTCCTCCAGCGAGCGCGACCTATCGCCCTCGAACAGTGCGCAGGAATAAGTCATGCTTTTATCCAGCCACAGCGCATAGAAATCATTGCCGAGATCGTAATGCGCCGCCACGTTGCGGCGGCTGCCGCTAAGGGAATTGCCCTGCAACCGGTATTTCGCCTTCAGCCACAGCGCATGCCACGGGCGACCATGAAAAAACCGCTCAAGCGTCTGCGTATTCATCAGCGCAAAAGTCAGCATGGCCGGAAGATCGGGCGAGTCCCAGCGCTGATGAATATAGCCTTCGGCAAAGCCGATTTCGCCTTGCGCGATTCCCTCATCCAGCGCGTACATATCGTGGATGATCATCTGCGCCGCCGGCCCGGCATCTTGGCCGCGAAATTCTTTCCGGCGGCCATCCGGCAGCGTCACCACGATACTGCCGCAGCGAATATTGTTGAAGGCTCTGAGCAGCGGATGCTTCCATTCGCGGTCGAATACAGGACGCACGCCCTGCCTTGGCAATGTATATGTCTGCATAAAACCGCCCTCCCCAGCGTCAGCGTACTAATTATGATCATAGAATATGCCCGTTAATTCTCCATACGTATTGCCTGCGTCATCAATCATGACGTTTTTTAATAATTATATACCCATAATGGGTATAAAATTATAAACAATCTCAGCTGTATTTTTACATTCTCATTTTGCGGCGCATCTCATAATCTTTCCCTGACCAAGAAACGCTTTTGACAATAGGACGCACGGGTATATAATGCGTCCGCAATTCTATTCTTCGCACCCTCACATGGAGCTTTAATATGTCGCTTGCCCGAAAAGGAATGCTTGCCGCCCTTCTCCTCGCATCTTCTGCCACCGCCGCGCTTGCCGCCGGGCGCGACCAGATCCGCATTGTCGGCTCCTCCACCGTCTATCCATTCACCACCGCCGCCGCCGAGCAGTTCGGCCAGAACGGTGAATTCAAAACGCCAATTGTGGAATCCACCGGCACTGGCGGCGGCTTCAAGCTGTTCTGCGCCGGCGTAGGCGAGCAGCACCCGGATATCAACGACGCCTCACGACCCATCACCCCGAGCGAAGAAGCGCTATGCAAGCAAAACGGCGTAAGCAAAATTGTCGAAATCCCCGTTGGCTATGATGGCATCGTCATCGCTAACAGTAAGGACGCACCGAAACTTTCGCTCACCAAGAAGCAGCTTTTCCTCGCCCTCGCACGCGATATTCCTGGCAAGGACGGTAAGCTGGTCAAGAACACCAACCAGAAATGGAGCGACATCGACGCCAAGCTCCCGGCGCAGGCCATCGAAGTTTACGGCCCGCCCCCAACTTCCGGCACGCGCGATGCATTCGTGGAGCTGGTGATGGAAGAAGCCTGCAAAGGCTTCCCCGAATTCACCGCCGCCTACAAGGATGAAAAAGACCGCAAGAAAGCCTGCGGCCTGCTGCGCGAAGACGGCAAGTTCGTCGAAGCGGGTGAGGATGATAACCTGATCATCCAGAAGCTTGTCAGCAATAAAACCGCGCTCGGCATTTTCGGCTACAGCTTCCTGGAAGAAAACCTGAATAAAGTGCAGGCCAGCGCCATCGACGGCATCGCCCCCGAAACCAAGACCATCGAGGACGGCAGCTACAAAGTATCGCGCAGCCTCTATATCTACGTCAAAGGCGAGCATATCGGCGCCATCCCCGGCATTCCTGAATTCGTGAGGGAAATGGTAAGCGACGCCGCCATCGGGCCGGATGGTTACCTGATCGCCAAGGGCCTGCTGCCTTTGCATGAAAAGGAACTCAAAAAAGCCCGCGAACGCGCAGCCACGGTGAAGAAGGGCTAAACTAAAACCTCATGACAAAAGCCCCGGGTAATTCCATACCCGGGCTTTTATTATCATAGCATGACAATCCTGTCATA
>CAYPEF010000085.1:0-10382 GCA_964409675.1 uncultured Rickettsiales bacterium
TCGCATTGCAACAAACTGTAACAAAGCGTGATTTGCACGCAGGCGCCTGGCTGTCGTATGGTGAGGCCATGACACACCAGACCACAATCCGCCACAGCGTCTCCTGTGAAGGCATCGGCCTCCATACCGGCAAGGCGGTCACGCTTACCCTGCATGCAGCACCTGCCGACCACGGCATCGTCTTCCGCCGCACCGACGTAAAGGGCCGCGCTGCCTTCATCCTGGCGCAATATGATCTGGTGACGGATACGCGCCTGGGTACCAAGCTCACCAATAAGCATGGCATCGGCCTCTCCACCATCGAGCATTTGATGGCCGCGCTCTGGGGCGAGGGAGTCGATAACGCGCTGATCGAAGTGAGCGGCCCGGAAGTGCCGATCATGGACGGCAGCTCCGAGCCGTTTCTGGAACTGATTGCAAAGGCCGGCATCGCCCGCCTGAATGCGCCGCGCAAGGTAATCCGCATCTTAAGCACCGTCTCGGTGGAGGAGGGGGAATCCTTCGCCGCCATCGACCCGTTCGACGGCGAGGAATATGGCTGCTCGCTGGATGTCTCTATCGCCTATCCGCACAAGCTGATCCCGCATCAGCGCGCGGTGTATGATTTCACCTCGCTCACATTCCGCGAATCGCTCGCCCGCGCCCGCACCTTCGGCTTCGCGCATGAGGTGGAGTATTTGCGCTCGCAGGGCCTGGCGCTCGGCGGTTCGCTGGAAAATGCTGTCGTTGTCGGGCAGGACGCCGTGCTGAACGAAGAAGGCCTGCGCTACCCGGACGAATTCATCCGCCATAAAACGCTTGATTGCCTGGGCGACCTCTACCTCGCCGGCCACCGCATCGAAGGCCAGTTCACCTTCCAGCGCCCCGGCCACGGCATCAACAACAAGCTCCTGCGCGCCCTGTTTACTGAGCGCAGTGCCTGGAAACTGGTGACGGAAGAAGAAAGCCGCACCGAACTGCCCGCCCGCGAATACGCGGTGCTGTAAATTTCCAGAATATTTCTCTCATTTGCTGTCATTGCGAGCGCCAGCGAAGCAATCCATGCCTCAGCATGGGGATGGTTGGATTGCTTCGCCTCCGGCTCGTAATGACGGGATTTCCATCGCTTCCGCCCAGCAATAGGATTATTTCCCTTTTGCATACGAAATACTTGTATCGGCCATAGCGCCTGATATAACCGAAGGCATGCATACACGCCCTTTCCCCCGCTTCCTCCTCATCGCCGCCTGCCTCGCCGCACTCACCGCCTGCGGCAGCAAGGATGACGACCTCGCCAAGCAAAACGCCGCGCCCGCCGACACGCTGTATAACGAAGCGCGCGACAAGCTGAACAACAAGGAATACAAAGACGCCGTCAAGGCCTTCGACGAGGTGGCGCGCCAGCACCCCTATTCCGACTGGGCGACGCGTGCGCAGATCATGTCCGCCTATTCCGCCTACCGCGGCGGCGATTACGACCAGGCCAACGCTATCCTGGAGCGCTTCGTGCGCATGCATCCCGGCGACGATCAGGCACCCTACGCCTATTACCTGAACGCGCTCTGCTATTACGAACAGATTTCGGATGTTGGCCGCGACCAGAAAATGACCGAAAAATCCCTGCAGGCATTAACCGAAGTCATCAAGCGCTTCCCCGACAGCGAATACGCCCGCGACGCCAAGCTGAAGCTGGACCTCGCCTATGACCATTTAGCCGGCAAGGAAATGGAAGTAGGCCGCTATTACCTGCGGCGCGACGAATACCTCGCCGCCATCAACCGCTTCCGCAACGTGGTGGAAAACTACCAGACCACCACCCACGTGCCCGAAGCCCTGCACCGGCTGGTGGAAGCTTATCTCAGGATGGGCGTGGAGCCGGAAGCCCAGCGCTACGCCGCCGTCCTCGGCTACAACTACCCCGCCAGCCCGTGGTACAAGGATTCCTACGCCCTGTTGAACAAGGGCAAGGAACCCGCCAGCGCTACCGGATTCTGGGGCAGGCTGCTTCCTTAATAGGCTGCAAGCCTATAACGAATCCAAACACACAATCGTCATCGCCCGAATGTTGCACTGGCAACATTATAGGGCGATCCATCCTGCATCCTCCGCTGGATTCCCCTATAATCGCTACGCGATTCGGGGAATGGTAAATCGGATGATTCTTATTGAGAGTGAAGATAGCAAGCCATATTGACGCCCTCCGGCGGGTATGACATCTTAACGCCATGCTAACCCATTTGGCCATTCGCAATATTGTCCTGATCGACGTCGGCGAGCTTGCCTTCGACAGTGGCTTGTGCGTGCTCACCGGCGAAACCGGCGCGGGCAAATCCATCCTGCTGGATTCGCTCGGCCTCGCGCTCGGCGCGCGCAGCGACGCCGGGCTGGTGCGCCACGGCGAAATGCAGGCGAGCGTAATGGCGGAATTCGATATCTCAAACAACGTCGCCGCGCAAGCCGCGCTGGCCGAACTCGGGCTTGACCCGTCCGATACCCTCATCATCCGCCGCACCCTTGGCGTGGACGGCAAGACCCGCTGTTTCGTCAACGACGAATCGGTCAGCGTCTCGGCGCTCAAGAAACTTGGCGAGACGCTGGTGGAAATCCACGGCCAGCACGATCAGCGCGGCTTACTCGACCCCTCCACCCACCGTGCCCTGCTCGACGAATACGGTCGGCTGGATGCGCATGTTGGCAAAGTCGCAAGCGCCTTCCGTGCCTGGCGCGAAGTGCAGGCGAAATTGCGCGAGTTGGAAGAGACGCTGGCGCAGGCCCGCCGCGAGGAGGAATATCTGCGCCACATGGCCGCCGA
The DNA here is from genome assembly GCA_964409675.1 of uncultured Rickettsiales bacterium. Taxonomy (GTDB): domain Bacteria; phylum Pseudomonadota; class Alphaproteobacteria; order Rickettsiales; family SXRF01; genus CAYMDD01. Next base: position 2,792 of record CAYPEF010000085.1, read on the forward strand.
GCTGGCCACGCTCGATCCCCAAGCCGGCGAAGAAGAATCGCTCGCCCATGCCCGCGCCGAGATGATGCAGGCGGAAAAACTATTCGCCACCATTGATGATGCGCTTTCCGAACTCAGCAAAGACAAGGGCGTGGCCTCCGCCTTGCGCTCTGCACAGCGCGTGCTGCTGCGCTCCAGCCTGCACGCCACCGGTAAATTTACTTCCGCCATCGACACGCTGGAGCGCGCCGCCACTGAGGCGGATGAAGCGCAGATCGAGCTGGAGCAGCTGGCGCGCAACGCCGTGTATGACCCCAAGAAACTGGAAATTTTAGAGGAGCGCCTGTTTGCCCTCAAGGCCGCCGCCCGCAAATACGGCATCAGCACCGATGAATTGCCTGCACTCCGCGAAGACGCCGAATCCCGCCTGAAATCCCTCGATACGTCGGAAAAGCACCTGCTGCAATTGCGCAAGGACCAGGCCGACGCCAAGCAGCGCTACGAAGCAAACGCCGTGCTGCTCTCGCAAGCCCGCGCCAAGGCGGCGATCAAGCTGGAAAAAGCTATCCTGCAGGAGCTGGAGCCCTTGAAAATGAGCGGCACCAAGGTACAGGTGCGGCAGGAGAAGTTGCCGGAGGGCAACTGGTCGGCGTTCGGCATGGAAAGCATTTCCTTCGAAGTGGCCACCAACGCGGGCCGCAAATCCGACGTGCCGTTCAGCCCGCTGCACAAAATCGCCTCCGGCGGCGAACTGTCGCGCTTTATGCTGGCGCTCAAAGTGGCGCTCTCCGAAGTGCGCTCGACGCCCACGCTGATTTTCGATGAAATCGACACCGGAACCGGCGGCGCGGTGGCCGACGCCATCGGCGCGCGTCTGGCCGAACTCGGCAAGCGCGCGCAGGTGATGGTGGTTACCCACATGCCGCAGGTGGCCGCGCGCGGACGCCAGCATTTGCGCGTCGCCAAGCGTGAGAAAAACGGGGCGGTTGCCACTAAAATCGAAGTGCTCTCCACCCATGAGCGCAAGGAAGAAGTCGCCCGCATGCTCGCCGGCGCCAGCGTCACCCAAGAAGCCCGCCGCGCGGCGGAGAAGCTGCTTGAAGATGCGGTATAATATATCGTCGTCCCGGCGCAGGCCGGGACCCATGCTGCGTATCCGCAACCAGAAAAATATGGAGGATGCATCTTGCCTCTATCCATCGTCATTGCGAGCGCCAGCGAAGCAATCTAACTCTCCATGCGTTGATGCATGGATTGCTTCGCTGGCGCTCGCAATGACGAAAGGAAAGGGGGATACCTGTCATCCAAAAATCAGCAGGCGCTGGCGGTGTAAGTCATTTCCTTTATCCGGATGCACGGCATGGGTCCCGGCCTGCGCCGGGACGGCGGGTAATGCATGACCGCGCTTTCTCCCGAAGCCTCCATTCCCACCCTCGAAGACGCCGCCGCCGAGATCGAAAAACTTACCGCCGACATTCGCCGCCATGACGCGCTCTATTACCAGCACAGCGCTCCTGAAATTTCCGATGCGGAATATGACAAGCTCCGCCAGCGTTTGGAAATACTGGAAGCCGCTTACCCCGAACTAAAACGCGCCGATTCGCCGAGCGAAACCGTCGGCGCGGCCCCCTCGGAGGCGTTTGCGAAGGTGAAGCATAGCGTGCCAATGCTCTCGCTCAATAATGCGTTTAGCGAGGAAGATGTTATTGAATGGGATAAGCGAAATAAACGTTTTTTGAATCTTAGTGAAGATACGGAAATTCACTATGCTTGTGAGCAGAAGATAGATGGCCTCTCATTCACAGCGCGTTATTTAAAGGGGAAGTTAGTACAGGCAGCCACCCGTGGAGATGGAAGCGTAGGTGAAGATATCACGCAAAACATCAAAATGGTGGAAGGGTTTCCTTTGCAATTTGAAAGGCAGCCTATTCCAGAGATTTTTGAGGTGCGCGGCGAAGTATACATGTCGCACAAGCATTTTGAGGAATTAAATAAAAAACAAGCTGAAACGGGCCAGCCGCAATTTGCCAATCCCCGCAATGCCGCTTCGGGGGCGCTCAGGCAGTTGGACGCCCAGATTACAAGGCAAAGAAAATTATCGTATTTTGTATATGCTTGGGGAGAAGTAAGCTCTGATTTCCCTATGCCGGAAAGGCGATTTGAGATTTCTGGCCAGTTGATGCGCTGGGGGTTTAATGTGGCACCGCATTATCCGCAGCATCAGTTAGCAGGCGCTACTCTTAAAAATTTGCTGGAATATTATAAACAAGCTGAATCAGAAAGAAGCACCTATCCTCACGATATTGATGGCTTGGTGTATAAAGTCGATAACCTTGAATACTGCCGCCGCTTAGGCGAAATTTCCCGCTCCCCCCGCTGGGCAATCGCGCATAAATTCCCCGCTGAGCAGGCAAAAACCCTGCTGGAGCGCATTTCTATCCAGGTAGGCCGCACCGGGGTGCTGACGCCGGTGGCGGAGCTGACGCCGATCAACGTGGGCGGCGTCATGGTTTCGCGCGCCACGCTGCACAACGAAGATGAAATACAGCGCAAGGACATACGCGAGGGCGACACCGTCACCGTTCAGCGCGCGGGCGACGTGATTCCGCAAATCACCGCTATTGACCCCGCACTCCGCCCGGAGCATAGCAACCCCTACCATTTCCCCAACCACTGCCCCGTCTGCGGCAGTCTTGCCGTGCGCGAGGAAGGTGAGGCAGCCAAGCGCTGCACTGGCGGGCTAATCTGCGAAGCGCAAGCGCTGGAGCGCCTGCGCCATTTCGTCAGCCGTAACGCCATGGATATTGAAGGGCTGGGCGAGAAGCAGATCCAATCCTTCTGGCAGGACGGGCTGATTCACGGTCCCGCCGATATTTTCACCCTGCCCGAAAAAGCCGACGCCATCCGCGAGCGCGAAGGCTGGGGCGAAAAGTCAGTGGAAAATCTGCTGAACGCCATTGAAAATTCCCGGTATGTGCCGCTGTCGCGCTTCATCTTTGCCCTCGGCATCCGCCATATCGGCGAAGTAACGGCGAAGCTGTTAGCGCGCACCTACCACACCCCCGCCGAATGGATCGCCGCCATGCGCGCCCTATCCTCCATAACCCCCCCGCCTACAGGGGGGCTGGGGGGGAATCTTCCCGCTCATGAGCAAGCAGAACTGCCGCTTTCCCCCCTGCGTCCCCCCGCAAGCGGGGGGAATATGTATTATGATGCGCTGATGGACATTGACGGCATCGGCCCCAAGGTCGCCGACACGCTGGCCGATTTCTTCCGCGAGCCGCATAACGTGGAAGTAGTGGAAAAGCTGGTGGCGCTGCTGGATATTCAGGAAGAAGCCGCGCCCGCCGCCTCCGCTTCGCCTCTCAGCGGTAAAACCCTCGTCTTCACTGGCACGCTCTCGCGCATGAGCCGCGCCGAGGCCAAGGCGCGTGCGGAAAGCCTGGGCGCGAAAGTCGCCAGCAGCGTCTCTGCTAAAACCGATTATCTCGTGGCGGGCGAGGATGCCGGCAGCAAAGCCAAAAAAGCCGCCGAACTCGGCGTAAAGGTGCTGAGCGAAGAAGAATGGCTGGAGATGGCAAAACTATGACCGCCAACCCCTTCGCCCAGTCGCCCGCCTACTGGCTGCTGCATTTCACCCTGCCGCAGGAGATTGCCATGCTGGCGGATGAATATTTCTCCGATTGCGCCGTGTCGGTAGCCAGCGTGGAAATTCCCGAAACACCGCATCTGTGGCGCATGGAAGTGCTATACGGTGACGTCCCGGCAGAAGAGGATATCGCACGACGCTTACACGCACTCGCCGCCACCTGCGCCACGCCAGTGCCGGATTATTCCATCTCCCGGCTGGAAAGCCGCGACTGGCTGCTGGCGGTGAAGCAGGATTTCCCGCCGCTGCATATCGCCCGGTTTTTCATTCACGGTTCGCACGTCACCGAATCGGCGCGGCCCGGTGAGCTTGCCTTGCAGATTGACGCTGGCCTTGCCTTCGGTTCCGGCGAGCACGCCACCACCAGCGGCTGCATGCTGGCGCTGGAGATGCTGGCGAAACGCCGCCGCTTTACGAATATCCTCGATGTCGGCACCGGCTCCGGCATCCTTGCCATGGCAGCGGCGAAGCGAATACCTACGGCACGCATCCTTGCCGCCGACATCGACCCCGTGGCGGTGCGGGTAACGCGCGAAAATATCGCCCTCAACCATTTAAGCCGCCACGTGCAGGCCTGCGTGGCTGATGGGTATGACGCTCCTCTCATTCGTGCAAGCGCGCCGTATGACCTGATTTTCGCCAATATCCTCGCCCGTCCGCTGATGAAACTGGCGCCGGACCTGGCGGCGCATCTGGCGCCAAACGGCATGGCCATCCTCTCCGGCTTGCTGAAGACGCAGGCAACCATGGTGCTAAGCGCCCACCGCATCGCTGGACTTCGCCTGCATTCCCGTATTATCCTAGGGGATTGGGCAACCTTGATTCTTACGCGGTAACGGCATGAATGCGACTGAAAAATTAAACGCCCTTCGCACACTCCTTGCGCAGAAGAAGCTGGACGGATTCATCCTGCCGGTGGCGGATGAATATTTAAGCGAATACGTCCCCGCCCATGCCGCCCGCCTGCCGTGGTTGACCGGCTTCACCGGCTCGGCGGGAACGGCGGTGGTGCTGGCGGATAAAGCCGCGCTCTTCACCGACGGGCGCTACACTATCCAGGCCGAACAGGAAGTGGACGGCGCACTCTACGAGCGCCATAATATCGCTGACCTCACGCCCGACCAGTGGCTGAAGCGCAACATCGCCCCAAATGCATCCATCGGCTTCGATCCGCGCCTGCACAGCGCCCACGCTGCCGAGCACTATAAAACCACTCTCGCAGAGCGCAATGCCGAGCTGGTCTCCGTGGTGCCAAACCCCATCGATGCGCTCTGGCAGGACCGCCCGCAAGCCCCGTCCGCCCCCGCCTTCGTGCACGCGCTGGAATATGCGGGCGAGGATATTGCTTCCAAAATCACCCGCGCCGCCGATGCGCTCGCCGCCAAAAAAGCGGATGCAGCGGTGCTCACCATCCCCGAGAGCATCAACTGGCTGCTCAACATCCGCGGGGGCGACGTGGAATTCACCCCCGTGCTGCAAGCCTATGCTATCCTGTTTGCCGATGCGCATGTGGTTCTCTACGCCCCCGCCGCAAAAATCCCTTCTGAAGTTAAAACGCATTTCGGCAAGCAGGTGGAAGTGCGCCCGCCGGAGGCGCTCGCGCATGACATCCAGGAACTCGGCTGGCAGAAAAAGCGCCTGCTGGTGGACCCTGCCGAGTCGCCCTACTGGTTCGCACAGCTTGCCTCCGAAGCCGGGGCCTCGCTGGTGGCCGCGCCGGACCCCTGCCTGCTGCTCAAAGCCTGCAAGAGCGAGACGGAACTTACCGGCATCCGCCGCGCCCATATCGAAGACGGAGCAGCCATTGCCCGCTTCCTGCACTGGCTGGATACGGAGATTGAAGCGGGCAGGGTGGTGGATGAACTCTCCGCCGCAGAGAAGCTGCTCAGCTTCCGTGCGCAGAACGCGCAGTTCATCAGCCCGAGCTTTGCCACTATCGCTGGCTCCGGCCCGAACGGGGCGATTGTGCATTACCGCGCAAGTGAGGCCAGCAACCGCCGCCTGCAACAGGGCGAGCTGTTTTTGCTTGATTCCGGCGGCCAGTATTTCACCGGCACCACCGATATCACGCGCACCATCGCCATCGGCACGCCTAGCCCAGAGCAGAAAGACCGCTTCACCCGCGTACTCAAAGGTCATATCGCGCTGGCCATGACCCGCTTCCCCGAAGGCACCACCGGCTCCCAGCTAGATGCGCTGGCGCGCCAGTTCCTCTGGCAGGCAGAACTCGATTACGACCACGGCACCGGCCACGGCGTTGGCTATGCCCTCAGCGTGCATGAAGGCCCGCAGCGCATCAGCAAGCGCGCAAGCGACATCGCCTTAAAGCCCGGCATGGTCCTCTCCAACGAACCCGGCTATTACAAGGCGGGCGAATACGGCATCCGCATTGAAAACCTGGTGGCGGTAACGGAAGCCGGGAAGGGCGAGGGAGGGCGCCGCTTCCTAAGCTTTGACACGCTCACCTGCGCACCCATCGACACCCGCCTGATCACCCCGGCGCTGATGAGTGCGGATGAAAAAGAATGGCTGAACTACTACCACCAATGGGTGGAGCAGTCGCTTATCGGGTATATGGATGAGCAGGAATCGGAGTGGTTGCAAGGGGCGTGCGCAAAACTCTCCTAATCCCCCTCTCCCTAGAGGGGAGAGGGTTGCATCTTCTTAGTGCGTTAGCACTTAGAAGATGCTGGGTGAGGGTGATGGCGGTGCGGTTCAACCGATAGCCTTTCACCCCCACCAAGAAATCCTAAGCGCAAGCGCTAAGGATTTCTATCCTCCCCCCTCAAGGGGGAGGAGAAGACCCAATACCCCACCTTCCACGTCACCCGTAACCCTCTCTCATCCGAATACCGCGCGCGGTATTCCGCTTCCGCCCGTGTAAATACCGCCGGGCTGGTTAGGCCGCGTGGGCGGTCGTGGCGTTTGTTGGTGGCTCCGATGGATTTGAGCTGGCGCATCAGCGCAGGCAGGGAGGGGTAGTGCTCAACTAAGCAGATGGATTCTTCCTGCACAACGGCAAACCCGGCGGCTTCGGCTTGTGCGCGCACGGCGCTGATAGCGGCGAACGGGCTGATGCGCGGCGCGTGCGGGCTAAGCGCATCGCGCAGCTCATGCAGCGTCTGCGGCCCGAAGGTGGCCAGCACCACTATGCCGCCCGGTTTCAGGCAGCGCGCCCATTCGGCAAGGACACGCTCCGGCGCATCCGCCCATTGCAGCATCAGCGAGGAAATCACCCCGTCCATGCAAGCCTTGCGCAAGGGCAGCGCCTGCGCATCGGCGGTGATGCAGGGAAGGCCGTGCGCCTCGCGCGCCTGCGCGCACATGGCATGCGCCAGGTCAAGGCCAATCAGCGCCCATCTTCCCTCTGCCATGCCCGCCAGCACGCCGGGGCCGCACCCGGCGTCCAGCACCGTGCTCCCGGCGGGAATATGTGCTTGCGCCAGCTTCAGGCAATGCGAAAGCACCTGCCGCTGTAGCGCGGCATGTGCGGCATATCGCTTCGCGGCGCGGCCAAAATCAGCCTTGAGGGCGGCGGCATCAAACATGAAAATCCTCAATGGCCTGTTGCACGGCGTGCGCATCATGCCAGTGCGGCGCATGGCCGCAACTCTCCAGCGTCAGCAGGTGCGCCTTCGGCAGGCGGCGCTGGAAAGTGTGGGCTTGCGCATATTCCACCACCGCATCCTGCCTACCGTGGATGAGCAGGGTTGGCGGGAAGTGGGCGAACTCCAGCCCTTCGCAGCTGCTTGCGCCCAGATGCTCCAGCCACCCCAGCCAGTCATGCGCTCTCAACCGCTCACGGCTGGCGACAGTATGGGCGATAACCTCATTCGCCTTCGCATCGTCTTTTGCCACCAGGAGGTGGGCGCGTTTAAGGGTGCGCTCCGGCGCTTGCGCATAATTATCGCGAAAGAGGGTAAAGGTAAGCTGCTGCATGCCGAGCTTCAGCGAAGGCGATTG
>CAYPEF010000086.1:0-8784 GCA_964409675.1 uncultured Rickettsiales bacterium
CTTTCCGCTTATGCTCATACATCGCCTTGTCGGCGGCGGAAAGGGCAGTTTCCGCCGTATCGCCGGGCTGGATGACGTAGCAGCCGAAAGCGGCGGAAATGGTCAGTTCATGATTGCCAACGGCAAACGGCGTACTGGTGAGCTTCTTTCCTATCTCCCGCCCGCGCCGCTCGGCGGATTCATATTCGGCGTGATACATCACGATGCCGAATTCATCACCGCCGATGCGCCCGACAAAGTCCGATTCGCGCATCATGCCGGCGAGCGTTTCCGCCACGTGGCGGATGGCGGCGTCGCCGGCCGCATGGCCGTAATGGTCGTTGATGCGCTTAAAGTCGTTGAGGTCGATAAACAGCACCGCCGAGGGGTGCTTATAGCGCTCCAGCATGGCTACCGCCCAGTTCAAATGCTGCATAAAGGCGCGGCGGTTGGGAATCGGCGCCAGACAATCAATATCCACCTGCTGGCTGACATCGCTCAAGGTTTCGCGTAAACTGTCGAGCTCCTGCGTCATATCCTCCAGCTGCTCGATCAGTGCCGACATGGCAAAACGTACCGCAGGCGTCAGCTCATGCTCGGGCACCCCGAAGGATTGCAGTGAATCCTGCAATGTATGTACACTGGTTTCAACCTGCTCTTGCTTCTTTTTTTTTGCCGGACGGTTGGAAGATAACGTAGCCATGAAGTCGCGCCTCCTTGGGTGTATCGTAAATCCTGCGGAATAGTTCCGCCAGTCGCTATCGGTCTATAGCATCAAAGCATCCGAAGTTGAAACAGATTTGATCGTTAATTTTCTTTTATTTCTCATAGCATAGTATCTCTCATTGACATTTGGGGCGTTAGCCGCTATTCATCCCCCTTTTCTTAAACTCACCGCGTATGAGGCAGGAAAACATGGCGCAACCGGCATCGCCGCCCATAGCCATCATTATGGGGAGCGTCTCCGACTGGGAGACGATGAAGCACGCCGCCGACACGCTGAGCGCCCTGAACATCGCGCACGACACACGCGTCATCTCCGCGCACCGCACCCCCGAACGCCTGTACGAATTCGCCCGCAATGCGAAAGCAAGCGGCGTTAAAATCATCATCGCCGGCGCCGGCGGCGCGGCGCACCTGCCGGGCATGACCGCATCGCTCACCCCCCTGCCCGTGCTCGGCGTGCCCGTGGAAAGCGCGCAGCTTAAAGGCATGGACAGTTTGCTTTCCATCGTGCAGATGCCTGGAGGTGTGCCCGTGGGCACCTTCGCCATCGGCAAGGCCGGAGCTATCAACGCCGCATTGCAAGCCGCCGCCATCCTTGCGCTCAGTGATGCCACCATCGCCAAGGCGCTGGACGCATGGCGCGCCAAACAAACCAGCGACGTGGCGAACACCCCGCAATGAACGCGCTCCCTCCCGGCTCCACCATCGGCATTTTCGGTGGCGGCCAACTGGGACGCATGCTTTCCATCGCCTGCGCCGAGCTTGGCTACCACGCGCATATTTATTGCCCGGACAAAGACTGTCCGGCGGAAGAAGTGGCCAATACTTGCACGCATGCCTCCTATCATAATACCGAAGCCCTCACCACCTTTGCCGCATCGGTGGATGCCGTCACGCTGGAATTCGAAAATATCCCACTGATCGCCGTGGAAACGGCGGCAATGCACACGCGTATGTATCCCTCGCAGCAGGTGCTCTCCATCTGCCAGCACCGCCTGCGCGAAAAGGATTTCCTGCGCTCCCTCGGCATTGAAACCGCGCCGTACCACGCCGTGAACAATGAAGCCGAATTGCATGCAGCCCTCGCCACCATCGGCACCCCCTCCATTTTAAAAACCACCGAGCTTGGCTATGACGGCAAGGGGCAGGTAAAACTTACCTCCGCGTCCGAAGCGCATGATGCATGGCACCAGCTTTTCCCGCCATTGCGAGCGCCAGCGAAGCAATCCAGCTCTCCGCTTGCTGAGGCGTGGATTGCTTCGGCTACGCCTCGCAATGACGGGATAGCCATACTCGAAGGCTTTGTGCCGTTCGTGATGGAAGCCTCCGTCATCGTCGCGCGCTCGTCGAGCGGCGAAACTGCCGTTTATCCGCCGGTGCAGAACATTCATAAAAACCACATCCTACACCAGACCATCGTGCCTGCGCCGCTGTCGCGCATGGCGCATGAGCGAGCCGAGGGTATTGCGCGGCATATCGCGGAAAAGCTGGAGCTGGTCGGCATCCTCGCGGTGGAAATGTTCATCACTGAGGATGAATCCATTTTGGTCAACGAACTCGCCCCGCGTCCGCACAATTCCGGCCACTGGACGCTGGACGCCTGCACCACCAGCCAGTTCGAGCAAACCATCCGCGCCGTCTGCGGCCTGCCGCTCAGTTCCACACATCCGCTCTGCCCGGCGGTGATGACCAACCTGATCGGTGACGACATCGCCCACTGGCAGCAATACCTGAGCGAGCCCAACGCAAAACTGCACCTCTACGGCAAAACCGAAGCAAGACAGGGCCGCAAAATGGGACATGTGACAAAGCTTTTGATCAATGGACATTAATTATGACCATCACTACTGTTATACTTATTATTATCCCTATAGGTTTTCTGCTACTGATACTCTTAAGCAACGGCTTGCGAGCCCTGCGCACCGGAAAATTTCCTATGAAATCCGGCAAGGAAGTGCAATATATTAACCGATCTCAACAACCTTACGTTTTCTTTAAATATATTGCCGCACACTTAGTGGCGATATTTTTGTGTATCGTGATTATCATTGCAGTATGCAGGCGCATGGGAGTATGAACGCCACCCTAGCAATCATGCCCGTGTACCGACGAACCGACATCACCATGATCCGCGGCGAAGGCTGTTACCTGTTCGACGACAAGGGTAAGCGCTACCTTGATTTCTCCACTTCCATCGCCGTCAACAGCCTCGGGCATGCTCATCCGCATCTGGTGCGCGCGTTGCAGGAGCAGGCGGCCACCCTCTGGTGCTGCGGCAATGCTTTCTCCAACCCCGGCCTGATCCGCCTCGCCGAACGGCTGGTAGCCGCCACCTTCGCCGATATGGTGTTTTTCTGCTCCTCCGGCGCGGAAGCGGTGGAGTGTGCCGTGAAGATCATCCGCCGCCATCATCACATGAACGGCCAGCCGGAGCGCTTCCGCATTATCACCTTCGAGGGAGGATTCCACGGACGCACCATGACCGGCATCTCCGCCGGCGGCAACGCAAGCGCGCGCGAAGGCTACGCACCGCTGCTGGACGGGTTCGACCGCGTGCCCTTCAACGACATCGACGCCGTGAAATCCGCCATCACCCGCGAGACAGCCGGCATCCTGATCGAGCCGATACAAGGCGAAGGCGGCGTGCGCGTGGCCGACCCTGCCTTCCTGCGCAAGCTCCGCCTGCTGTGCGACGAGCGCGGCCTGCTCTTGTGCTTCGACGAAGTGCAATGCGGCAGCGGACGCACGGGAACGTTCCTTGCCTCCGAACCAACCGGCGCCGCGCCGGACATCGCCACCATCGCCAAGGGCATCGGCGGCGGCTTCCCGCTGGCCGCCTGCCTCGCCACCGAAAAAGCAGCTGCCTGCATGACCCCCGGCTCGCACGGCTCCACCTACGGCGCAAACCCGCTCGCCATGGCCGCCGGCAACGCCGTGCTGGATGTGATGGGCAAACCCGGCTTCTACGAACACGTGAAAAAAATGGGCGCGAAGCTGAAAGCCGAGCTGGAAAAACAGGTGGCCGCCTTCCCGCACCTGCTGCATGAGGTACGAGGCGAAGGGCTGATGCTCGGCCTGCGCACGCACGTTCCCGCCGCCGACTTCGCCGCCGCCTTGCGTGAGCGCGGCCTGCTCACCGCCCCGGCGGTGGGCGACAGCGTTATCCGCATCCTGCCGCCGCTGGTGGTGGAAGCGCACCACATTGACAAAGCGATTATCTACCTTCGCATGGCCTGCGAAAAATGGGGGAATGCATGACACATCCACGCCACTTCCTTGATTTGCGCGAGATAGACGCTGATGCGCTGAAGCACATGCTCGCCACAGCCGCGCAGCTCAAACGCGAGCGTGCGAACGGGAGCTTCTCCACCGCGCTTGCCAACCGCAAGCTCTGCATGGTGTTCGAGAAGAACTCCACCCGCACGCGCGTCTCCTTTGAAGTGGGCATGCTGGAGCTGGGCGGACAGGTGCTTTCCTTCAGCAACAGCGAATTGCAGCTGGGCCGCGGCGAATCCATCGCCGACACGGCGCGCGTGCTCTCGCGCTATGTCGATTGCCTGATGCTGCGCTGCTATGCGCACGCCACCCTCACCGAAATGGCGGAATACGCCACCATCCCGGTCATCAACGGCCTGACCGACGTAAGCCACCCCTGCCAAGTGATGGCCGACATTCTCACCTTCGAGGAACGCAAAGGCTCCATCCAGGGCAAAACCATCGCCTGGATCGGAGACGGCAACAACATGGCGCATAGCTGGATTGAAGCGGCGGCGAAATTCGATTTCATCCTCAGCCTCGCCTGCCCGGAGGAACTGCGCCCCTCCCCCGCCGTCCTGCACTGGGCGAAGGAGCAGGGCGCGGCGGTGGAACTCTCCATCGACCCCGTAATGACCGCGCAAGGCGCGGACGCCGTCATCACCGATACTTGGGTCTCCATGGGCGACACCGATGCCGACTACCGCATGCGCCTGCTCACCCCCTACCAGGTAAACGCCGACTTAATGCAGCGTGCCAAACCCGACGCCATTTTCCTGCACTGCCTCCCTGCCCACCGCGGCGAGGAAGTCACCGCCGACGTGCTGGACGGTTCGCAATCCGCCGTCTGGGACGAAGCCGAAAACCGCCTGCACGCGCAGAAGGCAATATTGCTGTGGTGCATGGGGAAGATTTAAACTCAAGCGCCCTTTTTAACGCCCCTGCGATTCACCTGATTTTTTATCAGAGCGCGGCGGCAGACGGTGTTTCCACTCCTTATGCGGCGTAAGCGCAACCGGGGAAACATCCTTTACCGCACCATCCACCAGCTTTGCTTCGAGCATGCCGAGCCAATCGGTTCTTTTGCCATTGCCTGAGGTAAAGGAGCCGGTGTTATGAAAAGCAATGCCCACATCTCTCCCTTGCTCATCGAGGTGCCGCTGAGTATGAAATTTTACATGCGTATGCCCGAAGAACACATGCTTTGCGCCTTCCAGCGATAATGTTTCTTCCGTACGGCTGTGCATGCATAAGCCGTCCCGCTGCGCATCGCGCTCTTTCAGCCAGCTCCATATTCTGGGCACCACCCACGATGCGCCGTGGGTATAATCAAAATACAATCGCTGCATGTATTTCTCGCCGTTGCTGACCACCCGGTCGTAGATATTCATCCCCTTATGCACATCGCGCAGGCGGTCGATACGGCGCGTCCGGTCGGTTTTATTATCCATTTGCAGGTCGCCATGCACAATCAGCGCGTCACCGATGCGAACGGCTTCCGGGTGCCACTCAAAATTTCCGTATTTCTGTTGCAGCCTGTCCAGGCTGTTGCGGAATTTGCGCAGGTTCTCGTGATTGCCCAGCACAAAATGCACCTGCACATGCGGGTTCTCCTTTAAAAAATCCTCCAGCCATTCCTTGCTCTCGCCAATGGCGTTGCGCAGGATTTCCTTTGGCTTCTCGCCGTTCTGCGCACCTAAAAACCACAGCTCGAAAATATCCCCGGCCAGCACCACATGGTCGTATTCGCGCATTTTGGCGAGCACCTGCGGTTCGTATTTTTTGAAGTCGGAATATTTCGCTCCCCGGTGCGTATCGGAGATGAATAAAATACGTTCCTGTTCCTTCGGATACAGCGTCAGCATTCCCCTGCCCTGCCTGTGCGCTTCATGCATTCCATATAATCCGGTTACATTCCATAAGATAGCATTTTACAAAGCCCGTTTCCGTGCCTAAATAACGCCATGAGCTTTTCCTCCTTGCGCGACTTCCTCTCCTACCTCGAAAGCCGGAACAACCTGCTGCGCGTGCGGGAGCCGATTTCTCCTTACCTTGAAATGACCGAACTCGGCACCCGCCTGATCGCCCGCAAAGGCCCGGCGGCGCTGCTGGAAAATGTCACCCCCTGTTCTATTCCCCCCGCCTGCGGGGGGACGCAGGGGGGAACCTTGCTTTCCTCCAATACCGACGCTATTGCTTCCCCCCTAAATCCCCCCGCAAGCGTGGGGACTTCCATTCCTGCGCTGATCAACCTGTTCGGCACCGTCGAGCGCGTGGCGTGGGGCATGGGGCGGGAACCGCATCAATTGCGCGAAATCGGCGAAACCCTCGCTTTCCTGCGCCAGCCCGAACCGCCCGGCGGCTGGCGCGACCTGCTGGAGATGCGCCCGCTGCTCAAATCCGTGATGAGCATGAAGCCCAGAACCGTGGGCCGCGCGCCATGCCAGGAGATTGTCCTGCAAGGCGACGATATCGACCTCGGCCTGCTGCCCATCCAGACCTGCTGGCCCGGCGAGCCCGCTCCCTTAATCACCTGGCCGCTGGTCGTCACCAAGGGCCCCTCGGAATCCAAAGAAGATGATTTCAACCTTGGCATCTACCGCATGCAGGTGCTGGGCAAGAATAAAACGCTGATGCGCTGGCTGAAGCACCGCGGCGGCGCCCAGCATCACCGCCGCTGGGGCCAAGCGCGGCGCGACCCCCTGCCCGCCGCCGCCGTGATCGGCGCCGACCCCGCCACCATCCTTGCCGCCGTCACCCCGGTGCCGGACACGCTTTCCGAATACCAGTTCGCCGGTCTTCTTCGCGGCCATAAAACCGAGCTGGTAGAGTGCAAGACCATTCCCCTGAAAGTGCCCGCCAGCGCCGAGATCGTGCTGGAAGGCCATGTCAGCCTCGATGATTTCGGCGATGAAGGGCCATACGGCGACCATACCGGCTATTATAATTCGGTGGAGCCGTTCCCGGTCTTTACCCTCAGCGCCATCACGATGCGCAGCAACCCGATTTATTTAACCACATACACGGGCCGCCCGCCGGATGAGCCATCGGTGCTGGGCGAAGCACTGAACGAGGTTTTCATCCCCCTGCTCCAGCAGCAATTCCCGGAAGTGGTGGATTTCTGGCTACCGCCGGAGGGCTGCTCCTACCGCGTGGCGGTCGTCTCCATCCGCAAGGCCTATCCCGGCCACGCCAAGCGGGTGATGATGGGTATCTGGTCTTACTTACGCCAGTTCATGTACACCAAATGGATTATCGTGGTGGATGACGACATCAATTGCCGCGACTGGAACGACGTCATCTGGGCCATCTCCACCCGCATGGACCCCTTACGCGACATTACGATGATCGACCGCACGCCGATTGATTACCTTGACTTCGCCTCCCCCGAATCAGGCCTAGGCAGCAAAATAGGGCTGGACGCCACCAATAAATGGGAGCCGGAGACGAAGCGGGAATGGGGAAGGAAAATGGAGATGGATGCGGGGGTGAAGGAAAGAATAAATGAGTTATGCAATAAAATACATTTATTATAGATGCGGCTCAGAACTCTTCGTTTTAGAAACTGCAATAAATTTATTGATGCCGCCAAATAGTTTTTGATTATGCTTATCTAGCATCGCACAAAATTTCTCGCGATCATCCCGTGTAAGCCTCTCATTCGCATCATGCATGATTGCTTTTTTTGCATCAGGAATTTTATCTTGGATTTGACTTACTATTTTTTCAATATCTTCCAAGCTGATTTGAAATTCCCGCCCGAGCATAACGACTTTCTTGGCATCAATATCACGAAATTCATAACGTGTTCCGCGCTTAAGAATAGGCAAGTCTTTCACATTCTTTGCGTCTTCAAGGTGTTGAGCGTCACTCGTCAGATCACCGGCTGATGCTTTTTCATGCACAATACGCGGTTTCGGCATCACGCCGTTTCCATTTTTTACCAGCAACGCCAATTCATTTTTATTATACATAACTCCCGGCGCAAGATCGTAATTAGGAGTAAGCGACCATTTATCTCCTTCCTTCATCAAAGAGAAATTCTTGAAATGGTTATCAACATTACCGAGAAGGAATTGAGTTACAATACGAGCATATAACTGTTTCACACCTTCATGGCCGATTTTCTCGCGTACGAGATTGGCAATTTCAAAATATGCTCCCTCATAACGATCAGCGTTGGCAAATCCGAGTAGCTGATTGACTTCTTCAAAATGTTTCCTTCCCTTTTCGGATGTTCTGTCAAACCGCTCTATCGCAAGCACCTCACGCACCGCACCGTTACGCAAATACAGATCAGCAAGCTTTGCATTTACCGTTTCATCATCAGGCAAGAGAATTTTCGTTGCCTGAATCGACATATATTCATTTTCCATGATACGGGGCATTTCATCACATGGAAGCTTGATAATGTGCGTACTGGACTCCCAATATTTTGCCGGACGCAGCTTGCCATGATCAATTACACCCAACAATTTGGGCTGCACGCCACCGATTGATGAACGCGATTGCAAGGCTGCACGTACCGTTTCCTGATGGTGATCTTCGGCAAGCTTAGGGTCTAACCCGATATAAGTCACCCATACTGCGCCGGGACAATCGCGCCCGAATGTCATCAACCGGTTATACCGCTCCTCCAGAGGCTCATGATCACCGTTGATTTTTTCAATGTCCTGCCCCAGTGATTTCCCCTGCGCCTTGCCGAACCAACCTTCTGCCGGAAGGTTATCGAAAAAAGGCAGCATTGTTTCAGAGCTGCTTATGAAAGGCGCATTTTGCTTAGGAAGCGTATCTGAAATAGGTGGTAAAGACGGATCAGCCAAA
>CAYPEF010000086.1:8794-10353 GCA_964409675.1 uncultured Rickettsiales bacterium
TAAGTGCAGTCATGCCAACAGGTTTTGTAATGCCATTCGGAAGATCTATGAACACAATTCCCATCGAGCCATGAATCTCTCTGGTGCCAAGCTCAGGAGATTCATGAAAAAAAGGGCGACAAAACTCGTAACACCAAGGAATGGCTATATGCTTCTGCTCCCACCATCCCCGTGAGAAAATTTCATTTTTAGGATTAAATTCTGCGTTCATGCTATATAATTTGTACTACATATATTTTATTTATAAATTCACCTAAGCATATATTATTTATGTTTTTTATACATATTTATTTTCAAAACAGCGTTAAATGAATTATATATATATAATTATCAATCTTTTGTGCCTCTTTGCGATTTCTGAAAACGCAAAAGGCGAGACATTTAACGTCACCCCCCTCACCCCCGCCGAGCAGGACTACTACAACCTCTCCTTCTCCTACGCCATGGCCAGCCAGCCCGAAGGCCAGCCTTATTCTTGGAAAACCTACTCCTCCTCCGGCAGCATCACTCCCGGCAAAATTTTCACCAATAAAGACGGCGTGCCTTGCCGTCCGTTTGTGGAGAGCTTCGTCATCAACGGCGAGAAAGGCACCAACAGCGGTTATGGCTGCCAGCGGGCTGGCAAGGAAGGCTGGTGCAAGCTGAAAGAGGGCAATATGCTCTCCTGCGCGCTGGAGCCGCCTGCCACCGTGCTGGAAGGGGTAATGCGCGATAGCGGCGAGGCGCTGGAGCGCGGCAAGGCGCCGGTGCGCAGCTTCTGGCAGAAATGGTCGCCGTTTTAAGGTAGAGATTCCTCCGTTATTGTGAGCACCGTGAAAGCTGTTCACATAGCCAACAAAGAGATCCTTCGCGGCACTCAGAATGGCGGGTTACGCCAGCTCATTTACAATATAATCCGCTATTTTTTCATTATTTTTTCTTTATTCACCCAAAATTCACTTTTTTCGCCCTCCTGCCCTTGACACGCTTTATACGGGCCTTATATGGCCTTCCATCGCCAACACTGGTGATCTATAAAAGCCGGGAAGACCGTGGCTTTTTATATATTACATTGAAACTTTAGGAGGTTAATATGAATATTCGTCCCCTCGGCGACCGTTTGGTCATTCGCCGTCTCGAAGCCGAAGAAAAAACCGCCGGCGGAATCATTATCCCCGACACCGCGAAAGACAAGCCGCAGGAAGGCGAAGTGCTGGCCGTCGGCCCTGGCGCGCGCGATGAAAACGGCAAGTATATCCCGCTGGACGTAAAAGTCGGCGATGTGGTGCTGTTCACCAAATGGGGTGGCAACGAAGTGAAAGTGGACGGCAAGGAAGTCGTCGTGCTGAAGGAATCCGACGTGATCGGCATCCTGGAAGGCAAGCAGGCCACCAAGAAAGCAGCGTAATTCGTCTGTCGTTGGTCGTCAGTCGTTTTACGACAGACTACAGACAACAAACTACAGACCCCTTAAACCATAAATATACGGAGAAAACCTATGTCCGCTAAAGAACTCAAATACGGTGCCGATGCCCGCACGCAGATGCTGCAGGGCGTGGAAGCGCTGGCGCGCGCCGTGC
>CAYPEF010000087.1:0-10308 GCA_964409675.1 uncultured Rickettsiales bacterium
GATGAAGCGGAAGAGACCGAAGCGGCATAAGCAAACGTCCAGACTAAATAAAAAAAGCACTCCTTTTTGGAGTGCTTTTTTTATTTTAAAAGAGTAATTCTGAAGAATCGAATAGTAGGCACCTCAAAATATTTCCCCTCATATAGCCTAATTTGCCATCCCCGCGCAGGCGGGGATGGCAAGGATGTTATTAGTACTACCAAGAATAAAAAAAGCCCCGCATGAGCGGGGAGAGGGGGAGTTAGTGGGTGGTGACTTCTTCCGCCTTGACGGGAGTTGAGGCTCTTTTCTTTTTGCCTGCGCCGTCCGTCTCAGGGGCGGAGAGTTGGGCCTGCGTGGCAGCGGGAGCGTATTTCTGCTTCAGCTGCACCATGGCCTTCTCATATTGCACCGAAAGGTCCGGGGCGATGCTTTTCAGCCGCAGGAAGACGGGAATCAGGTGCTCCCGCGCCCGCTTGTAGCTGTCAGCATCCTCCACCGATTCGATGACCAGCTGCATCTCGTCTTCGAACTCCATCACTTCATTCTGGAGTTCTTCCTGGTACTCCTGCGCGCGCAGGCGCTTATTCAGGCTCTCAACATAGCGGTTGTCATCGAACTTGCCGGTGAAGACGTCGGAGTTGAAGCTGAGGTACGAAAGCCCCTTGGTCAGCGCGTCGGTGAGCGCTTTCTTGGCGGCGTCTTCGTCCACGTAGGGCCGCCCGCCGAATTTATCCACCGTGGTCAGCTGGTTACTGGCGCACACGGAAAACGGCTCCGAGCGTTTGCCGTTCCAGATGTACCAGATGTTCACTACGGCAAACACCAGGTTATGCTCGAAGCGGAAACCTGCCTCGAAGCTGTATAGTTCGCTTGATTGCATTGTTTCTCCATTCGCGCGCCTTGCGGCGTGCGGTGTTAAACCGGCGGTAAGGCCGGGGTTGGTGATACAGGGTTCAGTTCGGCTGACAGAAGTTCCGGGCGGGTCGGCGCGTGAATTCGGCGCGTATGTTGACTGGGTTTAGCAGTGCCTTGGCTGGTGGTTGGCGCAGCATTTTCTGTACGATTATATATAGCACAAAATCGGTGGGGATTAAATGGTTTTTCTATGAGATAACAACGCTCAAGCGTGCTATTTTTGATTTTTGTGCAGAAAAACTTTCTTTCCCTCCCTCTGGAGGGGGGAGGATAGAAATCCTTAGCGCTTGCGCTTAGGATTTCTTGGTGGGGGCGACTCTCTCCTCCGCTGTCATAGTGCGGATGCGCCACCCCCATCCAACCTTCCCCCCTCAAGGGGGAAGGCTTTAGCAACGTAATGTTTTTGGTTATGCCAGTTCCTTGGGCCGGTAATAAGCAAAATCCGGCGGGGCACCGGCTGCTTCGCGCCAGTGGAGGCTGCGCTCGTTAAGCTCATTAAAATCCGCGCTGCCGGCTTCCAGCTGCTCGCACAGGCGCACGGCTTTTTTCAGTTGGGATTTGGAGAGGTGCAGGATAGCCGGTTCCTTGATGCGCCCGTACCAGACGCCGCCGATTACATTATCCAGGACGATACGCTGGAAATGCGCCGGCTCAACTGCCAGCCAGCCGAGCGCGGAGGCGAGCGCGGGGAGTGTTTCCTGCGTATAATGGAAGTAGCGGGAGATCAGCGCGCTGCGCTCATCGTCATACATACAATCACCAGGGAATGACGTTCCGGTCGCGGTAGAATTTGCCGGTTGCGCCCTTCGCGCCGCCGGTGGCCAGCCAGACAATCGTATCCGCACCCTGCTGCACGGTACGCGGGGCCTGGCTGCCGCCCATGTCGGTCTTCACCCAGCCGGGGCAGACGGAATTGACGCTGATGCCCTTTCCCTTCAGCTCCGCCGCCAGAATGCGCGTGACAGCATTGAGCGCGGTTTTGGAGATGCGGTAGGCGGGCGATGCTCCCTGCATGTCCGACAATTGGCCCATGCCGCTGGAGAGGTTGATCACTTGCGCCGCGGGCGCTTTCTCCAGCAAAGGCAGCAGAGCGCGCGTGAGCAACAGCGGGCCGAGCGTGTTGGTGGTGAAGGTGTCTCGGATTTTGGCGGTGGAGACGGTGAGGGCGGTGTCTTCATTGTCCTGATAGATGCCGGCATTATTCACCAGCGCGTCCAAGCCCGGAATCATGACTTGCAGTTTCTCCGCAGCCTGCGCGATGGAGTCTTCATCAGATACATCTAGCGGCAGCCATGTCACGTCCAGCCCGTCGCCTGCAAGTTCAGCGCATGCGGCTTTCGCGCCGGTTTGATTGCGCGCGCCGAGGAATACGCGGAAACCCTGCTGCGCCAATTCACGGCAGGTTTCAAAGCCGATTCCTTTATTGCCGCCGGTGACCAGCGCAGTTTGTGCCGTTGCCATGCTATGCATCCTTTCGCTAACCCCAATTATATGGTAGCCGCCTCGCTTGATCTCAAGCGATCAATACCTCCGCTGACAGAAATTTTATTTACCTTCATTTGCGCATGGATGGTGTTTTTACATGTAATAATGTGCTATACATACATACAGGAGATTCCTGGACTATCATTCCATTTCACCGCCGCCCCGCACACCGCTGAACCGAGCATGACTCTGTGGGGGCGGCGGTTTTTTTCAGGAGGCCGATATGAGTCTGGATATCGCAGACGCAGCAGAATAGGTGTGCATCAAACCGCAGACCCAGGAACACCAGCCGGGCCGGGAAGATCAGATGGACCCGCAGCCGCAGGATTTCATGGAGCATTACAAAGCCGCCGGGAAGCTGGAAGGCAAGATGGCCATTATCACCGGCGGCGACAGCGGTATCGGCCAGGTGCTGCACCCGAACGGCGGCAGCATTGTGAATGGGTAATTCTTGTCGTGCGCGGTAACGCGTAGCATTGACCGGGGGCCTATTTCTCCCCTTGCGCCAGCCGTGAAATGGTTCCCCGGTCGGCCCTGCGGGCCGCCGAGGACGACAGGGATATTAAGTATCCACCACCAGCAGCAGCGCATCATGATCCGAATAGCTTTGCGGGATGACCTGCACGTTGCAGTTGGAGGCAATCGCTTCCGAGACGATGCATAAATCCAGGCACATGCGCCAGCGGGCGAACTGGAAGGTGGGGACGGAAGGATCGCTCAATATTTGCAGGTTCAGGCCGTCCAGCAGCGGCGCGGCTTCATTGAAGCCGCTGAAGATGTTGAAGTCTCCCATGATAATAACATTGCCCTCGATGGATTTCACCATCTCGCGCAGATCTAGGAACTGGCGGCGACGGGTTTCTTTCTTCAATGAGAAATGGGTGAAGATCAGCGTAAGGTCATCGGCGAGCTTCAGCTGATAGACCAGCCGCTTCGCGCCGATGCTCATGTAATGCTTGCAGAACTCCAGCTCCGATTTGGCAATGAACCCATTGCATTTGCCCTGCGCCACCGACATGCGCGACAGGCGGCTGCCTTGTGCGTATTTATTCTCGATATCGAAGAAATGATAATGCGGGTCGATCAGCGCGTGGATCTGGTTGAAGTAGGCATTATTCACCGAGCCGCGGTCCACCTCCAGCAGGCAGCAAATGTCCGGCTCATGGTCACGGATGATGCGCTTCAGCCCGTTGAGCGATTTCATCTGCGCTTTCACCGGCGCGTGGAAATGCCGGTAGGAGAAAAACACATGATGCGCGAAGCTGCCGCCGATATCGCGCGCATATCCCATGTTGCTGAGCAAAATACGGTGTTTCATGGCTACAGAAAGTGCCGCATGGGTTTCAGGAAGTAGGAAAGGAATTTCTCGCGCATGGGGCGGTGCTTCCATATGCTGTAGGTAAGCATTTCGGCGTGTGATATATCGTCGATGAAATGCTCCTTCAATTCGCGGATCATCGCCGGGTCGGTGGTGACGATATTGGCTTCGCGGTTGTGGAAGAAGCTTAAAGAATCGAGGTTGGAGCTGCCCACTGCCGCCCAAGCGTCATCCACCACGATGGTTTTGTTATGCAGCATGCATTTCTTGTACATATACACGCTGCCTCCTGCCTTCAGGATTTTTCCCGCCGCCTGACGACCGAATACCAGGCAAGGCAAATTGCTCTGGCAGGAAAGCATCACCGACACGCGCACGCCGCGCGCCATCGCTTTTCTCAGCATGCGAATGAACTGGCGGCGCGGGACAAAATAGGGGGTGGTAAGATAGATTTCCTTTCGCGCCGCATTGATCGCCTGCATTAGCTCCTTGTAATAGGCGTTGCGGCGCTTGCGCCCGGCGCTGACGATCAAGGCGAAATCGCCGAACTTCTCATGGAACTTGCGCAGGCCGTAGCGCTTGCCGAGCTTCACGTTACGCCACAAATCGTCAAAATGCTGCGAGAAGGCCCGCACCAGGTCGCCGCGCAGTCGCAAATGCGTATCGCGCCATGTCTCCATCCGCTCATCGATGCAGACGCCGCCGGTAAAAACAGTCTTGTCATCGATAATCATAATCTTGCTGTGATCGCGCGGGAACAGCATGTCGATCCATTTGCGCCAGCGTACCACGGGCGGGTTGAAAAACTCCAGATCAATGCCTGCCTTGCGCAATTCCTGCGGCAGGTGTGAGAGAAAAAACTCGGCGCTGCCCATGGCGTCGATTACCAGCCGTACCTTCACTCCTTCGGCCACTTTTTTCTTGAACAGCTCCATGAAGCGCCTGCCTACGGCGTCGGCGCGGAAAATATATTGCTCGAAATGGATGGAATGCAGCGCTTCCTCGCATTCGCGGTACATGGCCTCCCATGCGGATTTCGCATCAAGGTAGAATTGCCATGTCATATCCGAGGGGTGTTTATCGCTCATGCGCAAGCTTTGCATGGGTTGCATAAAAAATTCATATGGAGCCTTGGTTTATACATATATAAGCGTATTATACTGAATTGCGAGGGCGTTTCATATCGCTCCTTTACATGCGGTTTGCTACGCTTGCATTATTCATAACAGATCAGGAGAGGGACATGAAAACCATCGACTTTAAAACGCTGTTCGACATGCGCATCAACCAGGATAATTATGTCCTGATTGATGTGCGCTCCTTCGATCAGTTCGACCAGAAGCATATCACCGACGCCGATAATATCCCGCTGGATGAGGCGACGTTTACCGATCTGGTGGAGAAGCGCGTGGTATCGAAGGAAGCCAAAATCATTGTCTATTGCGGCGGCGAAACCTGCCCCCTCTCCGAAAAAGCCGCGCAGAAGCTGGAACAGGCCGGTTTCACCAACGTACTGGTGTACAAAGGTGGCGTAAAAGACTGGTACGCCCACGAAAAAGAACTCTCCGCCCACCACGCCGCAGCCTAGATACATTTTCCCTCTCCCTTGAGGGGAGAGGGTTGCATCTTCTTAGCGCGCTTGCGCTTAGAAGATGCTGGGTGAGGGTGACGGCGGTGCAGTATGGCTATGTCGTCCTCGGCGGCCCGTAGGGCTGTCCGGGGACCCATGGAGCCGCTTGCGCCAGCCGAGAAATGGGTCCCCTGACGATGCTATGCATCGCCGAGAACGACAAAGGATTACTGACAGGCCTTTCACCCCCACCAAGATTTTCTAAAGCGCAAGCGCTTAAGAAAATCTATCCTCACCCGTCAAGGGTGAGGAGAAGTGTATGATACGAAAATCCCTCAACACCATGACAGACCCATTGCAATCCGCAGCTGCCGTGGCAGAATACGCGCCATGAGTTCCGTTTCCTTTATCCATCTGCGCGTGCACAGCGCCTATTCTCTGCTGGAAGGCGCCATTCCGGTGAAAGATCTGGTGAAATGGAGCGCCAAGCAGCATATGCCGGCGGTGGCCATTGCCGATTTCGGCAATCTGTTCGGCTCGCTGGAATTCGCGCTGGCGGCGGCGGATAACGGTGTGCAGCCGATTCATGCCTGTATTTTGTATTTTCTGCCAACCGAGGAACGGGGCTCAAGCACCGTTAACCGCAAGCCGGACCAGTTATTGGTCTGCGTCCAGAATGAAACCGGGTGGAAGAACCTCCTCAAGCTGGTCAGCAAATCCTTTCTTGATCCCGTAAACGGCGAGCCGAGGCTGCTGCGTTACGAGGAGCTGGAAGGAAAAACCGACGGCCTGATCGCGCTCGCCTCCGGCATATACGGCGGCATTGGCAGGCATCTGCTGGACGGAAGGACGGCGCAGGCCACGGAATTGCTGGAGCGACTGAAATCCCTGTTCCCCACCCGCCTCTATATCGAGCTGATGCGCCATGACATGCCGGAGGAAATCCGGCTGGAGCCACTGCTGATCGAGCAAGCGCTGGCGCATAACCTGCCACTGGTCGCCACCAACGATGCCTATTTCATCGATAAGGGCATGTACGAAGCGCACGACGCCTTCCTCTGCATCGCCGACGGCGCGTATGTCGGCGAAGACCAGCGCCGCCGCTTGACGCCCCACCACCGGCTGAAGACGCCGCAGGAAATGTGCGCGTTGTTCGCCGATATTCCCGAAGCACTGGAGAATACCGTTCGGATTGCGCAGCGCTGCTCCTATTACACAAGCTCCCGCCCACCGATGCTGCCGCGCTTCGAAATTTCCCCCTCCCCCTTGAGGGGTGAGGGATTGGGAGGGGGTGATGCCTCATCCGCTGCAGCGGAGCATGGGGAGGGGCTGAGCGAGGCGGAAATCATGCGCGAGCAGGCGCGGGCTGGGCTGGAGCAGCGATTGATCGCGCACGTGTTCAAGGAAGGCATGGATGATGCGGCGAAAATCGAAATCGCCAAGCCCTACCGCGAACGGCTGGAATTCGAGATCGACACCATCATCAAGATGCAGTTCCCCGGCTACTTCCTGATCGTCTCCGACTTCATCAAATGGAGTAAGGCGCACGATATTCCTGTCGGGCCGGGCCGCGGCTCGGGCGCGGGCTCGCTGGTGGCATGGGCGCTTTACATCACCGACCTCGACCCCTTGCGCTACGGCCTGCTGTTCGAGCGCTTTCTCAATCCCCAGCGCGTCTCGATGCCGGACTTCGACGTCGATTTCTGCCAGGACCGGCGCGACGAGGTGATCACCTACGTGCAGCAGCGATATGGCCGCGAACGCGTAGCGCAGATCATCACTTTCGGAAAACTGATGGCGCGCGCGGTCTTACGTGACGTAGGCCGCGTGCTGCAAATGCCTTACGGGCAGGTGGATAGAATCTGCAAGCTGGTGCCCGCCAATCCCGCCAACCCGGTTTCGCTCGGCGATGCCATCGGCATGGAACCCGCGTTGAAAGCCGCCATGCGGGAGGATGAGACGGTAGAAAAGCTGGTCGAGATTTCGCTGAAACTCGAAGGCCTCAACCGCCACGCCTCCACCCACGCGGCGGGCGTGGTAATCGCCGACCGACCGCTTGACGAACTGGTGCCGCTCTATCGCGACCCGAAATCCGACATGCCGGTGGTGCAGTATTCGATGAAATACGCTGAGTCCGCCGGGCTGGTGAAATTCGACTTCCTTGGCCTGAAAACCTTAAGCGTGCTTTCCACCTGCGTGAAAATGGTAGCGCAGAAAGGCGAGAAGCTCGACCTGCTCCTGCTGCCCGAGGGCGACCCGGCAGCCTATGGCATGCTCTCGCGCGGGGAAACCATCGGCGTGTTCCAGCTTGAAGGCGCGGGCATGCGCGATACTGTGAAAAAACTCCGCCCTGACCGGCTGGAGGACATTATCGCGCTGGTATCTCTCTATCGCCCAGGGCCGATGGACAACATCCCCACCTACATTGCCCGTAAGCATGGCGAGGAGGAGCCGGATTACCTGCACCCGCTGCTGGCCCCGATCCTGCGCGAGACTTACGGCGTCATCATCTATCAGGAACAGGTGATGCAGATCGCGCAGGTGCTGGCGGGCTATTCGCTTGGCGAAGCCGACCTGCTTCGCCGCGCCATGGGCAAGAAAATCCGCGCCGAGATGGAAGCGCAGCGCGAAATTTTCGTGAGCAAGGCCGTAGGGCAGGGAGTGGTGAAATCCCAGGCCGCCACCATCTTCGACCTGATTGCTAAATTCGCCGAATACGGCTTCAACAAATCGCACGCCGCAGCTTATGCGCTCGTGGCCTACCAGACCGCCTACCTCAAGGCCAACCATACCGTGGAATTCATCGCCAGCTCGATGATTTACGATATGCACAATACAGAAAAACTCGGCATCTTCCGCGAAGATGCGGCAAGGTATGGCATCCAGCTGCTGACGCCTGATATCAATAAATCTGATGTGCTGTTTACTGTGGAGTACGCCTCTTCACCCCTCCCGCTTGCGGGAGGGGAAGGGGGAGGGAATGTTTCATCCGCAGTGGATGAGAGGCAGGATTCCCCCCTGAATCCCCCCGCAAGCGGGGGGAATGGGCAACGCGGGAATATCCGCTATGCGCTTGCTGCCATCCGCAATGTCGGCGAGCAGGCGATGCAGGCGGTGGTGGACGAGCGCAAGGCTAACGGCCCGTTCAAGGACATATTCGATTTCGCCGTGCGCGTGCCCTCCGGCGCGATCAACAAGCGCGCGGTCGAATTCCTGATCAAGTCCGGCGCGTTTGACAGCCTGCACCCCAACCGCGCCCAGATCTTCAACGCCCTCGACCTCATCATGGCGCATGGCGACATGGTGCAGCGGGAAAAGGCGAGCGATCAGGAAAACCTGTTC
The DNA here is from genome assembly GCA_964409675.1 of uncultured Rickettsiales bacterium. GTDB lineage: Bacteria > Pseudomonadota > Alphaproteobacteria > Rickettsiales > SXRF01 > CAYMDD01. The sequence goes on from CAYPEF010000087.1 coordinate 8,613, forward strand.
GGCATGCTGGGCGGCGGCAAGGAGATCATTAAAGCGCCGCAATTGCCCCCTTGTAACGACTGGCCTTCGCTGGAAAAGCTGCACCATGAGTTCGGAGCCATCGGCTTTTACCTCTCCTCGCACCCGCTGGAATCCTACCATAATGCGCTGAAGCGCCTCGGCGTCATCAGCTCCTCGCGCTTTGCCGAGCGCTTGGGCGAGAAATATACCTCCATCCGCATCGCGGGCATCGTCACCGCGCGTAAGTTCAAGGTATCGGACAAGGGCCGTTTCGCCTTCGTGCAGCTTTCCGACACGGGCGGTGTTTATGAAATCTCCATTTTCGACGAGGAATTGCTCAATAAGCACCGCGACAAGCTGGAGGTGGGGCAAGTGCTCTATATTCAGGCCGACGGCAAAATGGAGGAATCCGGCCCCCGCCTGATCGCGCAAGGACTGAATAACCTTGATGAGGAAATGCGGCGCATGCCCGCCAGCGCTAACCCGGGCCGCCTGCGCATCGTGCTGACGGAAAACGGCGATATTCCGGTTTTACGCCAGTATCTTGGCGAGGCGAACGGGCACGGCATGCCCATCATCGTCGCCGCCCGCATCCAGCAGGGGCGCTGCGCCGAAATTACCCTGCCGGGCCGCTACAACGTCACCCCCGCCACGCTGGACCGCATCCGCGCCCTGAAAAGCATTGTTTCTGCTGAAGAAATCTAACCTGTCACATATTACGCCGCATGCTTCGGGGATGTCATAAAACCTTAACTTGTAGCGGGTAGACTGTAAGGGTATTGTGATACTGTTAGAAAAAGTATGTATCATATGGATTCGGAAACAGAAAAACGTATTGCCAGAATGGAACGGGTGGCCATGGATGTCCGTGCGGGAATGTCTGCTGGCATCGTGCTTGATACGTTTAACAAGTATGTGGAAGGGCAAAAGAAGCTTGCCCTGCTTGAAGGCCTGGGCGATCAGCGCACCATCAATCAGGAAGCGGACTATAGAAAAACTTATGCAGCAAACGCCTTACTGCGCCAAAAGATTGAAGCAGAAGGCACGCATGGTAAGCCCAAGAAAATTACCAGTGTCAGAACAAAATATGATGCGCAGTGGATTAATCCTAACGTGGCGGACGTGCATTATCAACCCAATGGGGGTTGGTATGGCACGCCGGTAATCGAACATGGCCGGCTCCATGGGCCGCGCCATCACTTCAACGGATATCATTACACCCAGCAAACTGCGCCGACCAATATCGGCTGGAAAACGCTTGAAGCGGTGAAGCGCTTTGATGCGGAAATCAACCCAGGGGTATTCGGCAGCATCAAGCAAGGTATCTATGATAAACGGGATGGTTTTAAACCGGAAGGCATCGGCGGGCTGGTCATCGCTGGAATCGGCGGCATGTGGCTGGCCAACCAGCTTGGGCTTGGCGGTGAAGGCAGCGGGATTCTCTCTACCCTTGGCAAGTTTGCGCTGATTGCTGGAGCCGGCGTTGGCGGGCTAATGGCGGCAAAGCCGGTGGCCGGTATGATGAACAACTGGGTTAAGGGCAATAATACTCCGGCCAGCGGCATCAGTACCGTCAGCCGTGAACCGGTGCACGGCGAAAATGCGGAGAAAACCAAAACCGGCCCGGAAGCCGCTAACCCAGAACTCACCGCTCAGGTAAGAAATGCAGTGCCTGATGCATTACGCAATGCTTCAA
>CAYPEF010000088.1:0-10139 GCA_964409675.1 uncultured Rickettsiales bacterium
GTGCTGATGGTGGAATCGGAAGCCAAGGAACTGCCCGAGGATGTGATGCTTGGTGCGGTGAGCTTTGGCCACAAGCAGATGCAGCCGGTGATCGACCTGATCATCCAGATGGCGGAAGACTGCGCGAAAGAGCCGTGGGACCTCTCCGACCGTTTCAACAACCCGGAGCTGTACGGCAAGATCAAGCAGCTTGGCGAAGCGGGTTTCCGCGAAGCTTATGCAATCACCGCCAAGCAGGCGCGCTCCGAGCGCATCAGCCAGGTGAAGGAAACCATCAAGGCTGCGCTGGCGCCGAAAGAAGGCGAAGAAGCGCTGGACAAGATGCTGGTGTCCTTCCTGATCAAGAAGCTGGAATCGGACATTGTGCGTAACGGCATCCTGCAGAGCGGCAAGCGTATTGACGGCCGTTCCGTCACCAACGTTCGCCCGATTGACGTGCAGGTCGGCATCCTGCCGATGACGCATGGCTCGGCGCTGTTTACCCGCGGCGAAACGCAGTCCATCTGCGTGACCACGCTGGGCACCGGCGAAGACGAGCAGATCATCGACGCGATTGAAGGCGAATACCGCGAAGATTTCATGCTGCATTACAACTTCCCGCCCTATTCGGTGGGCGAAACCGGGCGCGTGGGCGCACCGGGGCGCCGCGAAGTCGGCCACGGCAAGCTGGCATGGCGCGCACTCAGCGCCGTGCTGCCGGAGAAGGCGGATTTTCCGTATACCATTCGCGTGGTGTCGGAAATCACCGAATCCAACGGCTCCTCATCGATGGCGACTGTCTGCGGCGGTTCGCTTTCCATGATGGATGCGGGCGTGCCGCTGAAGCGCCCGGTGGCGGGTATCGCCATGGGCTTGATTAAAGAGAAGTCCGGCTTCACCGTGCTCTCCGACATCATGGGCGACGAAGACCATCTCGGCGATATGGATTTCAAGGTGGCCGGAACGGAAGCGGGCATCACCGCGCTGCAAATGGACATCAAGATCGACGGCATCACAGAAGAGATCATGCAGGTGGCGCTCAAGCAGGCGCATGAAGGCCGCGCGCATATCCTCGGCGAGATGAACAAGGTGATGAATACCGCGCGCGGCGGCGTGAACGCCAATGCGCCGCGCATCACCACCATCACCATTCCGAAGGAGAAGATCCGCGAAGTGATCGGCTCCGGCGGCAAGGTGATCCGCGAGATCGTGGAAGTCTCCGGCGCGAAGGTGGACATCGAAGATGACGGCACCATTAAAATCGCCGCTGTCGGCGAAGAGCAGGGCAAGAAGGCGCTGGAGATGATTTACGCTATCGTCGCGGAAGCCGAAGTGGGCAAGATCTATTCCGGCAAGGTGGTGCGTATCGTCGATTTCGGCGCGTTCGTGAACTTCCTCGGCCCCAAGGACGGCTTGGTGCATATCAGCGAAATCGTCGACCGCCGTTTAGGCAAGGTGGAAGAAGTGCTGAAAGAGGGTGATGTGGTGAAGGTGAAAGTCCTCGACATCGACCCGCGCGGCAAGGTGCGCCTGTCCATGAAAGTGGTGGACCAGGAAACCGGCGCGGATATTTCCGACCAGGTGCAAACCCGGAAGGAAAAGAAAGAGGCGTAAGCTTTGCTAAGCTTCAACGAAAAAGGCGGGCAATGAAAATTGCCCGCCTTTTTTATCAAGGTCAGATTATTTATAACGATTTAGCAACTCACTTTCATTGAAGCTTGCAATCGCCGCACTTTCAAAAAGAGTGCGAATATTTTTGGATGTGAAATCGGCTATCTGACTAATCCCGCCTTTTTCCATCAAAGCGTTTTCATCCATAATAAAAACGGCGATTTCCGCTCCATTTTTTAATGTTTGGATTAAAATTGTATTCAGTCGTATATTGGTTTGCTGATTGCGTCCTGGATTCCGATAACCTGCAAAGCGGCGATTCAAATTTCCAGTTTCTCCTATATATGTAACTTCTTTGTTATTGTGTATTATACAAAAGCGGTAAACACCTGCTACGTGGTTAGCATGTGGAAAAGCAAGTCGGTTTGCGCTGTCTATAACAATTTTACCTAAACGCTGCCATTGCATTTTTAATGCGTACTGATGATAAATGGGATTGTCTTGCGGTAAAGAAGCTGGCCATTCGTTAGGACTTGACGTGAATTTTCTGGATAACACTTGTTCCACAGGTTTTAGTAGGCGCTCAAAAATAACAACCTGGTCAATACAACGCACTTCTTGAACTTTCCATCTCGACTTCAGCCAAGCGCTGCCTTGTGTATTGTGAATATGATTAGCCCACCATTCTCGGTGAACAAGAGCACTTCGTGGAAGCGGTAATCCAATTATTGCTTCAATTTCTGTGAAAGAAGCAACCCAAGTATTTTGTCGCAGACTTGAGAAATGTTGTTGAAGCGGAGTATATTTGCTCATGTCTGAATGATGTGCCTATTTCTGCAACTGATGTATGTTAGGTGACATAAGAAACTTTTTCCATAGCGAATTTTGCTTTAAGTTTGACACAAAAAAAGGCCCCTTTTGCAAGGGGCCTCGTATTTCGGTAATCGACTTGCAGGCCGGGAGGGCCTGCCCATCCATTAGAAGCGGATGGTGGTCACTTGTGTGTCGGAAGCCTTTTTGGCGAACATGCCAACGCTGGAGCGCTTCGGAGCGGCTTTGCGGGCAGCCGGCTTCTTGGCAGCGGTCTTCTTTACGGCCTTCTTTGCAGCCGGCTTTTTAGCAGCGGCCTTCTTCACGACTTTCTTCGCAGCCGGCTTCTTGGCAGCGGTCTTCTTCTTCACGGTGGTCTTCTTCGCCGCTACTTTTTTCGCTGCGGGCTTCTTGGCAGCGGTCTTCTTCTTCGGAGCGGCTTTCTTCGCAGCCGGCTTCTTCTTGGCAGCGGGTTTCGCAGCTTTCTTGGTCGAAGTCATTAACATGATTCATCTCCTTCAAGGTTTGGATTCGAACACACCGTGTGCCCGAATTCTGAGTATCACTTAAACCTAAAATGATAAATTTTCTATTAACGCTCCCGGAAAAACCGAAGCATCACCGCAGCTTGCCGGGGGCATTTGAAGCGCCGCGAGAAGCGGTTTTTCACCTGCGGAAAATTGCTGTAACGCTAGAGTTTCCGCGGCTCACACGCATGTTGTGATGTGCAAAAATTTTGCTGCGCATCGCATCACGCGACGCCATTTCGACGCGTGCGAAATTTTTTTCGTTTCGGGTGTGGTATAAAAATCACATGGGCAGAGGCGAAGCTTTGCGATATAGAATTTACATGCACACGCACCACCGAACCATGCGCACACTCCGATCCTGTATCCTCGCGGCTCTGTTTTCCGTCGTTCCGTTCATCGAAGCGCGCGCCGCCATCCATTCTTTCTTCGAGATGACGGAAACCTTCTCCGCCGACATCCGCCCCTTTCCCAAATGGACCGGCATGCTGGCGCGTTTCGAGACGGAAAAAACCCTCAACGACGATGAATGCGGCCTGCAGCGCTATCATCCATGCACCGTGAAGGAATGGAAATCACTGTTTGCGAAATGGCATGAGAAACCGTTCACTGAAATGATCGAAACGGTGAACGATTTTGCCAATGCATTTCCCTACACCGTCGACCAGATCAACTGGGGCCTGGAGGATTACTGGGAAGCGCCGTATGAATTCCTGGCGGTGAGCGGCGACTGCGAGGATTACGCCATCAGCAAATATTACAGCTTGCGCGCCGCCGGTATTCCGGCGTCGCAGATGCGCGTGATGATCGTGCAGGATTTCAACCTGGGCGGCGTCATCCATGCCATCCTCGGCATCTACGATGCGGACAATACTCTCTATATACTGGACAACCAGATCAAGCAGGTGATGCCCGCGCTGCGCATCTATCATTACAAGCCGATCTACGGCATTAATGAAGAAGGCTGGTGGGCGTATTACCCGAAGTGATGCGCGGTATGAAAGGCAATGCATCCTTCCAACGCACATACTCATTCTTTTTTGTCATACCGCCGCATGGCGGTATCCGGACCCCGGCATTCGCCGGGGTGACAATAACGGTGTGGCAGCTTGCAGTTGCGATATTCAATCCCATGCCCGTCATTGCGAGCGCAGCGAAGCAATCTATGCCTCAGCGAGTGGATAGCCGGATTGCTTCGCTGCGCTCGCAATGACGATATAATAAGGTGACATTATGCATTCGCATCTTTCCCCCTCTCCATCCGCATCCGTAAATGAAAACCCGCGTATCACTTTCCGACATGCCGAACCCGCCGACGCCGCCGAGCTGAATGATTTCGCGCGCGACGCCTTTATACGCAGCTTCGGCCATTTGTATAGTGAGGCGGAATTGCTGCCCTTCCTCGCGCAGCGCTATAATGAGGCGGTACTGCGCGAAAAGCTGCGCGCGCGTTCCTGCTATATTTATATCGCGCATGACGGCGAGCGGGTAGCGGGGTTCGTGAAAGCGGATGTATGCGAGCTGCCGGTGGCGGCAGAAGAAGAGGGGGCGTATGAGATTCACCATCTCTACGTGTCGGATCGCTGGCATGGCCACGGCATCGGCAGGCATCTTCTTTCGCAGGCCATCGACTGGTGCGAGGCGCAAGGCGCGCGCAGCATCTATGTCGGCGTGTGGGAGGAAAACGAAGGTGCGCAGCGCCTCTACGCCCGCGCCGGATTCGCCAAGCACAGCGAATATCTCTTCCGCGTCGGCATCCATGCCGACAGGGAGTGGATCATGCGGCGCGAGGTTGTCTGATGTCATCCCGAGTGTGGCGAGGGATATTCACATGTATAGTATAGTCATTATAAAAATTCGTCATTCCCCGAATCGCATAGCGATTATAGGGCAATCCAGCCGAGGATGCGGCAGGGATCGCCCTATCATGTTGCCAGTGCAACATTCGGGCGATGACGAATTGTTATTTGGAATGACTATATTATAAGGGGCCATTGGCAATGCCCATGCATTTACCCTGATCTGGAGGGGCATGGGGCCCGGCCTGCGCCGGGACGACGGGAAAACCGAATCGCATGCATTGTGAACAACGCATCAGAAAATAAAAATGCCCGCGCAAGGCGGGCATGAAAGAGATGAAACCTGCACGCCCTCCTCTTGCGAGGGGAGGCAGGTAAGCTATTAAAGCTCCCGCACGCCGGAAGGCTGCGCAATGACTTGCTGCGTCCACTTGCCGACCACCGGTTTTTCGGTGGTGGAGGTGAAGGAGGAGACCGCCCCGGTGCCAAACCCGGCCATTGCGCCGCCGGTGGCGCCAACTGTACCAACAATTGCTGCACCTAATGTAGGCGCTACTGCTTTTATTGTCGCGTCAGTTACTGGGTGGCCATAATGAGTTGCAGCATCTTTAATGGTTTCTATTACAGAAGTAGGAACTACTGAATTAACTGCAACACCGGTAAGCGCTCCAACTCCAGCGCCTACGATGCCACCCGCTACGCCGGTTACAACTGTATCCGCAATCGTATGCCCGACTTTGCTTAGCACGCCGGGATAGGTAGCTTCGGATTTCATTTCGATGCCCGGGGGCAGGGTGTTTTCTTCGCTCATGGCGGATGCTCCATTTGGTAATGATAGGGATAGTATATCCCTGATATGTCAGATTGTGTGTGACAGTTTGATGAAAATGAAAGGAGATAAGAAATTAGGTATTACAATACTATAGCAGAAAAATAACCGGGATTCCTGCGCCGCCGGCCTGGCTTACCACTGGTTCGGGTCCACCGGTTTGCGGGCAGGGCGCGGAGCGGCTGGCGGCGGGGCGGGGGATTCGGCGGCAGGGGATTGGGGAGTGGAAGCGGGCGGCTTCCCCGGCCTGTCCAGCTCCTTCAGCAGCATCTGCTGCGCGATGAACCCGGCGTCGCTTTTTAAGGATACCATTGTGGTACGTCCGCAATTGAGGCAGCTGCGTTGCACGCCCGCGCGCCGCCATATGCTGTAAAAAGGCCCCGGCACCAGCAGCACCGCCCAGATGAATACCTCCATGGCCTTGCTGCCGCGCAGGATTTTTTTGCCCTTGCCTTCATAACCGCACTGGGTGCAGATGCCGCTCATGCCGCCGCCTCCGTTAATTAGGCAAAGCATAGGCGGAAATGATTAATAAAACGCATACTATCAGCTTCCCCTCTCCCTTGAGGGGAGAGGGTTGCATCTTCTTAGCGCACTTGCGCTTGAGACAGATGCTGGGAGGGTGGGAGGGGGTGACAGCGGTGCGGTTACTGACAGGCCTTTCACCCCCTCCAAGATTCGCTAGGTGCTAACGCACTAAGCGAATCTATCCTCCCCCCTCAAGGGGGAGGGATTTATCTACTTTCTGCTCGGCTATTAAGCGTAAAAACACTAGGAAATCCTTTATTTTTCGCGTATAAACGCGGGGTTCAAGCAAGGGGAGCCGTATGGCAAGGAATCATGAATCGGAGACGCCCAATTTCAGGCCGCGCCTGCTGGGCATTGCGCTGGTGGTGATAGCGATAGCCATCAGCGGCATATTGCTAGTGGCGCGCTTTGCCGAGCTGGATTATTCGCGCGAGCTGCGCGCCTGGCAGGACAAGCTGAACCTGATCGCCGACAGCCGCGCCCATGACGTGAGCGCGTGGGTGGACGAGCATTTCGCGGAGCTTAAAAAACTCGCCGAGAATCCCTCCCTCCAGCTTTATTTCACCGAGCTGAAAACCATGCCGACGCAGGATGAAGGCGCGCAAAACGTGCAGGAGCCGCCGCAGCGCGCCTACTTGCGCAACCTGCTGCTGTTCACCGCCGACCGCATGGGTTTCGCCCCGGCGTCAGTGCCGATGAGCACGCAAATCCCGGCGCAGATTCCCTACCAGAGCGCGAGCGGCATCGCCGTGCTGGATAATGATAACAGCATCGTCGTCAGCACGCCCTTCCTCACCGGCATCAGCGACGCCGTGCGCGACCGGCTGAAGCAGATTCCGCCGGGCACGCAGATGCTGCTGGATGCGCAGCCCGGCGAGGACAAGAAGCCGCTGCTCGGCTTTGTCACGCCCGTATTCGCCATTCAGGCCGACCCCAACACGTCGGAGCAGGCCGGGCGCATCGTTGGCCTCACCGCGCTTGATGAAAATTTCTTCAAGCTGCTGAAGCACCCGGGCATCACCGAGAAAACGCTGGAAGCCGAGCTGGTGCGCACCGAGGGCGACAATATCGCCTATCTCTCGCCGCTTTCCGACGGCAGCGCGCCGTTTGAGAAAATGCTCAACAACAACCCCGCCAACCTCGCCGAAGCCTATGCGGCCGCAAATCCCGGCAGCTTCAGCATCCGGCGCGACTACCAATCCAATGATGTGCTGGTCACCGGCCGCGCCATTCCCGGCACGCCGTGGACGCTGGTGCTGAAGATCAACCGCGCGGAAGCCCTTGCCGACAGCACGGCGCGGCGCAACGGCATGATCATGCTGTTGCTGGCCATCCTCGGACTGATCGTCACCACCGTGGTGGCGGTGTGGTATGTGGCGAGCTCACGGCGGGCCAGCTCCGCCTCGCGCCATTTCCAGCGCCTCGCTGAAAAAACCGCCATGCAGGAGCGGCTTCTGAAGCTCGTCACCGACAACCAGCCGGAGGCGATTTACCTGCTGGATGACGAATACCGCTACCGCTTCGTCAACCGCGCCACCGCCGACGCGGCGGACATGAACCCGCAGGACATCACCGGCAAACCCATTGCCGACGTGCTGGGCGCGGCGCGTGCCGAAGCTATCGTGGAAGCCGGGGCCCAGGCGCTGGAGCGGGACGGCCCGGTGGTGCGCGTAAAGCGCAGCGGCGAGGGGGCTAATTTACGCATCGTGCGCTCCGAATATATCCCGCTCTCGGAAATCCCGCTCACCGGCATCAAGCGCAAGACGCCGGGCGTGCTGGTGGTGGAGCAGGACATCAGCGAAGTGGTGCAGGAGCGCGAAGGGCATTTGCGCGCGCAGCAGCAGCTGATCGACACGCTGATCATGCTGGTGGACAAGCGCGACCCCAACGCCTCCAACCATTCGCTGCTGGTGTCGCAGATTGCCTATGAAGTAGCCACCGCCATGGAGTTGCCGGTGCAGGACCGCGAGACGGCGCGCATTGCCGGTTTGCTCATGAATATCGGCAAGCTGATCGTGCCCGAGCAGGTGCTGACCAAGCGCGAAAGTTTAAGCGACACCGAGCGCAAGAGCATCCGCCGCTCGGTCTATATCAGCGCCGAGCTGCTCAAGGACATCGACTTCGACGGGCCGGTGGCCGAGACGCTCCGCCAGTCGCAGGAGCACTGGGACGGCACCGGGCCGGAGAGTTTGAGCGGCGATAAGATTCTCGCCACCGCCCGCATCATCGCCGTCGCCAACGCCTTCGTCAGCATGATCAGCCCGCGCTCCTACCGCGCCGCCTTCACCATCGACCGCGCCACGCGGATATTGCTGGAAAACGTGGATACGCGCTACGACCGCAAGATCGTAATCGCCCTGATCAACTTTCTGGAAAACCAGGGCGGCAAGGAAATGCTGACGCACTGGACCCACGCACGCGGGGCGGCGTGATTGATTTTCCTCACCCTTGACGGGTGAGGATAGATTTTCTTATGCGCATTGCGCTTTAGAAAATCTTGGAGGGGGTGAAATGCCTGTCGATTTAGCCGCAACTGCTGTCACCCTCTTCCAGCATCTTCTAAGCGCAAGGGCGCTAAGAAGATGCAACCTTCTCCCCTGAAGGGAGAGGGGAAGTGGGGGGGCTAGCTCAGCCACCCCGGAATCTTATCCCGTCCCAGCAGTTCCTCATAGGTCTGGCGCGGGCGAATCACGGCATACTCGCCGCCATTCACCATCACCTCCGGAATCAGCGGGCGGCTGTTGTAGGTGGAGGCCATGACGGCGCCGTAGGCGCCGGCGGAGCGCAATACCACCAAATCGCCGGCTTCCGGCAGCGGCAGGGGGCGTTGGGCGGCGAAGATGTCGCTGCTTTCGCAGACGGGGCCGACGATGTCGAGCAGTTCCGGTTTCGCATAGGCAGGGATGCGCACGGGGATGATGTCGTGGTGGGCGTCGTACATGGCGGGGCGGACGAGGTCGTTCATCCCGGCGTCTATCATTACAAAGGTGCGGGCTTCGCCGCGCTTAATGTAGATCACGCGCGAGACCAGGATGCCCGCATTGCCCACGATCATCCGGCCCGGCTCGAAGACGAAGCGGCAGCCCATGCCACCCAGTTCCCGCCGCACGATGTCGGCATAGCTGGCGGGAAGCGGCGGTTCTTCCTTGCCATAGGGAATGCCGAGGCCGCCGCCGAGGTCCAGCACTTCGATGTGGTGGCCATTCGCCCGCAGGTTTTCGGTGAATCCGCGTACGCGCGCGAAAGCGGCGGCGAAGGGGTCGAGCGAGGTGAGCTGCGAGCCGATATGCACGGATACGCCCTGCACGCGGATGCCCGGCAGTTGCGCGGCGAGCTTGTACACTTCCAGCGCGTGCTCCATACCAATGCCGAACTTGCTTTCCTTCTGGCCGGTGGAGATTTTGGCGTGGGTGACCGGGTCCACGTCCGGGTTAACGCGGATGGCGATGGGAGCGGTGGCGTCCTTGGATTTTGCAACCTCGCTCAGCGCGCGCAGCTCCGGCTCGGACTCCACGTTGAACTGGAAGATGCCGTGCTCCAGCGCGAAGGCCATTTCTTCCGGCTTCTTGGCCACACCTGAGAATACGATGCGGCTGCCGGGGATGCCGGCGGCAAGGCTGGCGCGGATTTCGCCTTCGGACACTACGTCCGCGCCTGCGCCTTCGTGGGCGAGAGTGGCGAGTACGGCGATGTTGGAATTGGCTTTCACCGCGAAGCAGACAGTGGCGTTCAAGCCCTCCAGCGAGTCGCGGAACACGCGGTAATGGCGGGTGAGGGTGGCGGCGGAATAGCAGTAAAATGGCGTGCCGACCGCCTCGGCAATGGCCGGGATGGAGACGTCTTCTGCGTGGTAGATGCCGTTTTTATATTCGAAATAATCCATGGTGCTTTATCACAGTGTTATGAGTTTTCCTCACCCTTGACGGGTGAGGATAGATTTTCTTAAGCGCCTGCGCTTTAGAAAATCTTGGTGGGGGTGAAATGCCTGTCGGACAATCACAACCGCTGTCACCCTCACCCAGCATCTTCTAAGCGCAAGTGCGCTAAGAAGATGCA
>CAYPEF010000089.1:0-10109 GCA_964409675.1 uncultured Rickettsiales bacterium
TGCGCTTCCTTGACTTGTCCGCGCTTCAGGCTGCCGAGGTTGAACGGGCCGTAGGAGACGCGAATCAGTCGGTTAACCTGGCAGCCGAAATGCTCGAACAGCTTGCGGATTTCGCGGTTTTTGCCTTCGCGTAAGGACACGCTTACCCAGCTGTTCGCGCCCTGCGTGCTGTCGATCACCGCTTCCGCCGGGGCGTAGGCGGTGCCGTCGATGATGACGCCCCTTGCAAGCGTGCTTATCATTTCCGGGGTGATGCGCCCATGCGCGCGCACGCGGTAGCGTCGTATCCAGCCGGTGGCGGGGAGTTCCAATTTTCGCGCCAACTCGCCGTCATTGGTGAGCAGCAGCAGGCCTTCCGAATTCAAATCAAGCCGCCCGACGGAGACGACGCGCGGCAGATCTTTCGGAAGGTGGGCGAAAATCGTGTCGCGGCCCTTTTCGTCGCGGTGGGTGGTGATGAGGCCGGGGGGTTTATGGTAGAGCCAGAGGCGCGTTTCCTCCTTCGGCGCGAGCGGCTTGCCGTCGATGCGCACGAGTTGCTCCTCCGTCACGTTCAGGGCCGGGGAGTCGATGATCTTGCCGTCCACGCTCACGCGTTTGGCAAGAATCAGCGCCTCGGCGTCGCGCCGGGAGCAAAAACCGGCCCGGGCGATACGTTTTGCGATGCGCTCTGATGATTTTTGTGTCATATGTTCATGGAATATTCACACAAAAAAACTGTAACTTCCATTATTAATTAATCTAGCGCATACGCATGCAAAGGTCCGGGGATGCACGCACCCTTCACAATAGCCGCCGAAACGCGGCAGATGACGGCGGAACTGGCCGAAACGCTGGGGCAAGTGCAGGCCAACCGGCGGTTTCTCAGCCAGCCGCAGAGCGAGGGGAAAACCGCTCCTGAATACGGTAATGGCCGGGGGCATGCTGATGCATCGGCATCATTTGAAACCTCTATTATTCAGCTGCTTGAGCAGATGACCGCCAAGGCCAGCGCGGAGGGAAGCGTCTGCGTGCCGGGGGCATATGGGCTGCTGCGCATCAGTATTACCGAGCAGGCGCAGCTGGACAAGGTGCAGCAGGAAATGCTGCGCGGGTTTCAGGAGCCGGCGCAGCTTGACCGTGAAATTATCAACCGCCAGGTGGAAACGCAGCTCCTGCTGCAGCGGCCTGAGGCACTGAGCAACGCCGAGGCCGCGCATCTGCTGGAGACGAACCGCGAAATCACCCGGCTGATCGGCGGCCATGTCAACCCCATGCAGGGCATGACGCGCGAAATGCTGATGGAGCAGCGCATTTTAGGCCGTAAAGCGCAGCCCGATGCGGCGGACGGGCAACGTATGCAGGAAATCGCCGATCATCTCGAAAAACACGCCCCCGGCCTCACCTACGACCAGCTGCCGATACTCTCCCCCGCCTCGCAGGCCGACCCGGTGGAGAAGCTTACGCATGCGCTCTATGCCGTGGAAACCGGCCCGGAAAGCCCAGCTATCCCGGCGGCCACCGCCATCGCCCTGATGCAGTTCCAGCGCGGCCATCTGGCAAGCTCCCCTGAATCCTTAAGCATCCCCGCCCGCGCTAAAACATTTGAGCTGGTCTATAGTTAATTCTACCTCCCCTCTCTCTAGAGAGAGGGGAGGTAACAGATGGTAAGAAACTTTTTTCCGCTATTTTTGCCCATAAGCGCGGCACGCCGCTATGAACGCTTCGAAAATGCGCGTATCCGCGCTCGTCACATGGTATTCCGGGTGCCATTGCACGCCTAGGCAGAACGGGTGGCGGGTTTGCGGCAGCTCGATTCCCTCGATCACGCCATCGGGAGCGACGGCGTTGATCACCGCGCCGGGGGCGGCGGTGGCGACGGCCTGATGGTGGGCGGAGTTCACTTCCGCGCTGGAGCTGCCGAGAATGCGGTGCAGGAGCGTGCCCGGCTCCACCTGCACATGATGGCCGGGTTCGGTGCGAGGGTTGGGCTGCTCGTGGGGCAGGGCGTTTGCGATAGTATCAGGTATATGCTGGATCAGCGTGCCGCCCAGCACCACATTCAGCAATTGTTGTCCGCCGCAGATGCCGAGCACCGGCATGTTGCGCTCGATGGCGCCGCTTGTGATAGCGAATTCAAACTGCGTGCGCCTGTCCTTGGTTACCACCGTTTCATGCACGGAGGTGTCGCCGTAGAGGGAGGGGGGGATATCGAACGCGCCGCCGGTGATCACCAGCCCGCTGAGAATATTTAAGTAATGGTTAACAAATTCCGTCTCATGCGGCAGGCCCAGCGGCACGCCGCCGCAACGCGCCACGGAGGCACAGTAATTCTCGCGAATCGCATACCAGGGCATTTTGGAGTAGGTGGGTGTGGTTTCAAAGTCGAGGGTGAAGCCGATCAGGGGATTAATGGTCATAAAAAAGCCGGATTTGGTAATTTCTTAACACTAATATGCTTTTATCATAGGTGCGCATCCTTGAGGAATTGCAATTTTCATGATGAAGAATATGTCACTCGCGACACTCGCGGGCACATTCATCGGTTTTATCCTGATCTTCGGGGCCATTATCCATGGCACCGATAATATTACCTCGTTTTTAAGCGCCGAAGGTTTCCTGATCGTGATCGGCGGTTCCATCGCCAACGCCTTCATGAGCTACCAGGCGCGCTCGGTGATTCTTGCCTTCAAGGCCATCTGGCACATGATGGAAAAACCCAACGCCACGCTGGAAGGGCTGAACGCGGAAATCCTGCGCCTGATCAAATGGGCTTACCTGGTGCATGCGCGCGGACTTGCTGGCTTAGAAGGTGAAATCGGCACCAAGATCAAAGAGCCGCTGCTGCGCTACGGCGTGGAGCTGGTGATTACCGGCTATGCCCCCGATAAAATCCGCACCATGATGAATAACGCCGTGGAAGCTGAATTCGAGCGGCGCATCACGCCGGTGACGGTATTGCGCAACATGGCCTCCACCGCGCCCGCGTTCGGCATGGTTGGCACGCTGGTCGGCATGGTGATCATGCTGCAGAATGTGGAAGGCAACATGAAGAATATTGGCGGCGGCCTGGCGATTGCGCTGCTCGCTACCCTTTACGGCATTATCTTCGCGCGCCTGATCGTGCTGCCGGCGGCGGACAAGCTGATGCAGAAGGAAGAGATCATGCGCTTCCGCAACTACATGATGACCGAAGGACTGGTGCTGCTCTCTGAAAAACAGACGCCGCGCTATATGCAGGACCGCCTGAACAGCTTCCTGGACCCCTCCATCCATTTCAACCTTGACGCCCAGCTTAAGCTGGAGCCGGGGATGAAAGCCAGCGCATGAACGCCGAGCATGGCTCCCCCTTCCGGCGCGCATCCAAACATGGCGGCGATGAAGCCGGCATCGATTCCTGGCTGATGAGCTATGCGGATATGATTACGCTGCTGCTCTGCTTCTTTATTATTTTCGTGGCTACCTCCGAGCCGAAGGAAGACCAGCTGACCGCCGCCACCTCTGGCCTGAAAGGCACGTTCGGCTCGGTGGAGCTGGCCTCGCCCTACACCAGCGGGTTCCGCGCGGTGGAGGGGATTATCGGTCAGAACCAGGCCTATCAGGCGATGTCGGTGGAAAAGACCGAGCATAGCCTGACGGTGGAACTGGCTGCGGGGAGTTATTTCACCGGCAACACGGCGGAATTCAATCCGGGCCGCTTAAATACGCTGGTGGATGTCGCCAAGGGATTGCAGACGGCGGAACTGGCGGAAGCCAATATTACCATTGAGAGCTATACCAGCGACCAGAATCCCACCGGCAGCGCTTACGCTACCAACTGGGAACTCTCTGCCGCCCGCGCGGCGAAAATGGTGCGTTTCCTGATCGAGCAGGGCTTCGCCCCGGAGCGCCTGCATGCGGCGGCGTATGGCGGCTCCCACCCGAAAGTGCCCAATGCCGACAGCAGCGGCCAGCCGATTCAGGAGAACCGCGAACGCAATAACCGGCTGGTAATACGGATTGAGCGTTAAAAGTTGTAATTTAAGTAAAATAATGTTAATTATTAGGCGTTAATAGTAACATATAGCGAAAAGAATTCATGTATGGCTGATGAAAATTTGAAAAAACCACGTCCTTCTGAGGCCGCTAAAACATTTTTATCGCATAAACTCGATAAGTTACCATACCCTATATTGATTGGTCAGGATAATCTTGAAATACTTGACACTAAAGAGCCGCATGCCGCTTTAAGTGCCAATAATACTTACAAGGATTTCCTCCCTTATCTTGAGCGTTATGAAAGAGATATGATTGCTGATTATTTAATCGAGGAAGCGCTCGAGAGGGGCGATGCTAAGCGAGCACAACTTATTAAAACTATAATTACCATTCCAGAACCTAAAGAAAATCATATTCATGAATTAAATCTTTCCCGTGCAGAAGAGGCTGGCTTGCGCCGCGAAATAGCAGCGCTCGATGAGGAAGTTTCTAAAAAGGCAGTAATTCCATCCTATTTCCGCTTAATTGAGAAGATAGCATCTGGCGAGGACCTGCCGCGAAATTATCAAACTGGTTTACTAATAGGCACGATGGAGCTCGATGGAATCGTCGATGACCATAAGCTGATTATTGACAGAGTTAAGGATATGCCATTGCCTACTGATCTGCTTAGTTTCGCGCAAAAAAAACTGGATAAGCAGGGATTGGATTTTGAGGTGCCGCAACATGACCCTCATTTAGAAGAACATTTAGCGCGTCAGCTACGTTTGCCTGGTGAAACAAGGCAAAAGCTGCTTCCCCAAGTGGAGCAAATCTATTCCGAAGCAATCAAATTAAACAAGGCGCTTGTTTCTGATATTCGCCGCGAATAAACGCGACCGCTTTGGAGTGGTTCTGTATTAACTGCTTGGCAGGTATGAAAGAACGGCCTAGTGTAAGCTATGTCATTCATGAGGCGTAAATGAATATGCAACCAGCAGCCACTGAGGAATCCCTTGCTTATTCGTTGCACGCCCTCGCCCACGCGGCGCGGGAGGCCTATGCGCAACTGGCGCTGGCGAAGCCGGAACAGAAGGACATGGCGTTGGTGGAAGGGGCGATGAGCATCCGCCGCCACCATAAAGCGATTCTGGACGCCAATACAAAGGATATGGCGCTGGCGCAGGAAAAAGGCTTGAGCGCTGCCATGCTGGACCGGCTAAAGCTAAACGAGGCGCGCATTGAAGCCATGGCCGCCTCGCTGGAAACGGTGGCGACGCTGCCGGACCCGGTGAATAAGGTGCTCAGTCAATGGGAGCGCCCGAACGGGCTGGTATTGCAGAAAGTGAGCATCCCGCTGGGGGTGATCGGCATCATCTATGAATCGCGCCCGAACGTCACCGCCGACGCGGCGGGCCTGTGCATCAAGTCCGGCAATGCGGCGATTCTGCGCGGCGGCTCTGAATCATTGCATTCCTCGCAAGCGATTGTGGAGTGCCTGCATGAAGGCTTGCGCAAGAGTGGCCTACCGGAGGCCTGCGTGCAACTGGTGCCGGTGCGCGACCGCGAGGCGGTGGGCATCATGCTCTCCATGCAGGGGCTGATCGATGTGATCGTGCCGCGCGGCGGCAAGTCGCTCACCGAGCGCGTGTTCAGGGATAGCCGCATTCCCACTATCCTGCACCTGGACGGCAACTGCCATACCTATATCCACGCTAAAGCCGACCCGGCGATGGCGAAGGAGGTGCTGCTCAATGCCAAACTGCGCCGCACCGGCATTTGCGGGGCGACGGAATCGCTGCTGATCGACCGCGCCGTGGCGAAGCAATTGCTGCCGGGGTTTGTGGATGCGCTGGTGGAAAAAGGCTGTAGCTTACGCGGCGACGCCGAGGCGTGCAGTATTGACGCGCGGATTGCGCCGGCTTCCGAGGAAGACTGGGGCACGGAATATCTGGATGCGATTCTCTCGGTGAAAATCGTTGCCGGGATGGAGGAGGCGGTCGCGCATATCAACCGCTACGGCTCGCACCATACGGATGCGATTATCACCGGTGAAGTCGGCGCAGCGAGGGTATTCTTGCGTGAGGTGGATAGTGCTATCGTGATGCATAATACCTCCACTCAGTTTGCCGACGGTGGCGAGTTCGGCTTTGGTGCCGAGATCGGCATCTCCACTGGGCGCTTGCACGCGCGCGGGCCGGTAGGGGCGGAGCAGCTGACCACCTATAAATACGTGGTGCACGGGCAGGGGCAGGTGCGGGCCTAGTGCTGCCTGATAAACGCCTTATCATCGGCCTGCTGGGCGGGTCGTTTAACCCGGCGCATGCCGGGCATGTGCATATCAGTCTGGCGGCGAAGAAAGCGCTGGGGCTGGATGCGGTGTGGTGGCTGGTGTCGCCGCAGAATCCGCTGAAATCGGCGTCCGGGATGATGGAATATCGTGACCGCTTTTCGCAAGCGAAGGCAGTGGCGGCGCCATATTTGTTTATTCATGTCAGCGATTTTGAGGTGCGGGCGGGAACACGCTATACGGTGGATACGCTCATGGCGCTAAAGCGGGCGATGCCGCGCGCGCGGTTCGTCTGGCTGATGGGGGGGGATAATCTGGCATCATTTCACCGCTGGCGGCAGTGGCGGCGGATTATGGATATTTGCCCGGTATTGGTGCTGGACCGCGCGCCGTTTTCACATGCTTCCTTGCGCAGCAAGGCGGCGCTGGCGTTTGATAAATACCGGGTATTAGATAGGGATATCAGGAGTTTATCTGATAAACCGCTTCCGGCATGGGGGTACCTGCATATGAAGCGCCATCCAGCCAGCGCCACTGAAATCCGGAAAAAACTTGGAAAAACGGCTTAACTGGATCATAATAGATACACAATGCGTTAATGGGTAGGATCATGCTTGAACCCGTTAGGCTGTAAGGAGAACCGCGATTATTTCATTGAATGACCCCCATGCGCCCAAGGCAAAGCCGCCGCGGGTGCGCCTTTCCCTCCCCGAGTTGCACCGGCTCATCGCTTCCACGCTGGAGGACCGCAAAGCCGAGGATATTATCGCCATCGACCTGCACGGCAAGGCAAGCTTCGCCGATGCGATGATCGTGGCCAGCGGCACCTCGCAGCGCCATGTATCGAGTCTCGCCGATTCCGTGGTGAAGGCGCTGAAGGAAGCCGGTTATGAGCGCGTGCCTACCGAAGGCCAGGAAGCGGCGGAGTGGGTGCTGGTGGACGCGGGCGATATCATCGTCCACCTGTTCCGCCCGGAAGTGCGCGAGCGCTACGCGCTGGAGAAGATGTGGTCGGTGAATATCCCGGAGGAAACCGAGGAAGCGTAATTGTTTCCCTCTTCCTTGAGCGGAGAAGGTGACGGCGGTGCAGTAACTGAAAGGCTTTTCACCCCCTCCAAGAAATCCTAAGCGCAAGCGCTAACGATTTCTATCCTCACCCGTCAAGGGTGAGGAGAAGTGAGCAATAAGCTTTTATAATATTCAGCCTCAGCCTGCGCCTCAACTCTGGCGAGCTTCCTTTGTTTTCTGCGCCAGTTGCGCGATCAGGGCATCCATGCCCTGGTTTTGCACCACGGAGGTGAATTCGGAGCGCTGGGTGGTGATGAGGCTTACGCCTTCAATGATGATGTCGAACACTTTCATTTCACCGGCGTCGTTCATGCGCAGGCGGTAATCAACGGAAATGGCCTGCGCGTTGGGGGGCTGGATTTTCATGCTGACGGTGAATTCATTCTCCGCGTCCGTCTTTGCATTCACGATCTGGTAGCTGCCGTTGCTGTAATCGGTCAGGTGCGAGGTGTAATGGGTGAGCAGGAAATCCTGGTAATTGCTTAAATAGCGGCTCTGCTGGTCGGGATTGGCCTGCCGCCAGTAGCGGCCCAGCACGAACTTGCCAATCCAGGGAATATCCACGTGCTGCGCGAACATGTGCTCCAGCTTCTGCTGCTTCTGCTGCTTGTCCGGCACCGATTTGATCACGCCAAGCGCTTCCTGCGCGATGCCGTCGGCAAAATGCCTGGCGTCTTCCACCGTGGCGGCGGAGGCGAGCATGGGGGCAAGGGTAAAGGCGATCAAAACGAAAAACGAACGGAGCTTGTTCACTGGCTGGCTTTCGGTAGGGTCAGGGTTGGCGCGTATTCACTGCGCAGATGATATGGGTTTCATCCCGCGCGATTCAAGGGCCTGGCGCAGCTCGTTGGAACGGTGCTGCAGATAGCCGCTGCGGTAGGTGACATACGGGTCAAGCGAGTTGCGGTTGACATCGTCGATCAGCTTCATGTTCTGCGAGCGGAAATCGATCAGGATCAGGCCGTCCTTGGTGTAGGTCAGCCAGCGCCATTCTTCTCCGGTATAGGTGAAAGGGTCGAAGGCGAGATCGACGCCGCGGCCGGTGGTATCGCGTAAGGTAGAGGGGCCGAGCAGCGGCAGGAACAGATAGGGGCCGGAGGGCACGCCGCACAGCGCGAGCGTCTCGCCAAAATCGGCCTGCCGGGTTTTCAGACCGCCTTCATGCCCGGCGAAATCATAGATACCGCCAAGGCCGACGGTGGTATTAAGAGTGAATTTCCAGAAGGTGGAAAAGCTGTTCTGCACGTCGCCCTGAAGAACCGAGTTGGTGAAATCAATCGGTGTGCGCAGATTCACCAGCACGTTGGAAACTGCCTTGCGGCCCGGTTCCGGCACCACGCCGTTATAGATGGAAGCAATGGGGCGGACGATCACCTGGTCCAGCACATTATGCACCTTGAACATGGCGCGGTTAAATGGTTCCCACGGGTCGGGCTCCTGGTCCTGCTCCAGCTCCACCACGCTTTTCTGCTTGATCGGTGTATAATCCGCGCAGGCCGACAGCAGCGGCAGCAGGCTGATTGCCAGAGCGGCGGTAAGGCGCAGGCGGGTAGAATTGCGCGGAGCGGTAGGCGCGACGAGCATGCAGGGAGTCTCCATAACAGGGTGATTAAAAGTTTATTTTTGTTAACTTAGCACACAAAAATTAAACTTCTCTGAACTTGACTTCATCATCGGCAATTGGTTTGTGCTATATAAAGCGAAATTCTTTTAATGAAAAGCACTCAATGGCAATAAGTTGTCCTTGTTGCAGCCGTGCCACAGCTAAGGAGCCTATGTCCCTCACCTCCGGTCCCATCCTCGCCGCCCAGGCGGAATTAAGCGCCGGCCCCGTGCCGAAGATTTCCTTCGAGTTCTTCCCGCCGAAAACGCCGGAGATGGAGGCGAAGCTGTGGGAATCGGTGGTGCAGCTGGCCCCCTTCCAGCCGGAATTCGTCTCCGTCACCTACGGCGCTGGCGGCAGCACGCGCGAGCGCACGCACAGCACGGTCAAGCGCCTGCTGGCGGAAACCATGCTGAAACCGGCGGCGCACCTGACCTGCGTGAGCGCCACGCGCGAGGAGGTGGACCGCGTGGCCGACGAATACTGGCAGGCGGGCGTGCGCCATATCGAGGCGCTGCGCGGCGATGCGCCGAGCGACATGAAAACCTACCAGCCACACCCCGGCGGCTATGCGTATGCCGCCGATCTGGTGGAGGGGCTGAAGCGCAGGCATGAGTTCGAGATCAGTGTAGCCGCCTATCCCGAAAAGCACCCGGAAGCGCAGAGCCTTGATGCGGATATCGATGTGCTGAAGCGGAAAGTCGATGCCGGGGCGGCCCGGGCGATCACGCAGTATTTCTTTGATGTGGAGCATTACCGCCGCTTTGCCGATCTGGCGGCGGCGCGGGGTATTGATGTGCCCATCGTCCCCGGCATCCTGCCGGTAACCAATTTTGCGCAGCTGGTGAAATTCAGTGCCGCCTGCGGGGCAAGCGTGCCGGACTGGCTGGCCGCCATGTTCACCGGGCTGGACGAAAATCCCGCCATGCGCAACCTGGTAGCGGTGTATGTGGCGGCGCTGCAATGCCGCCTGCTGCAGAAAATCGGGGTGTCGCAATTCCATTTTTATACCCTGAACCGCGCCGAGCTGGCCGGGGCGATTTGCCATATACTGGGTGTACGGACAGTAAAAAACGCCCAAAGTTAAGATTCAATGTTTGACATTTCCCCGCCCAGCCTCTACATAGCGGGGTTCCTGTTACAAAGGGGCTCGTAGCTCAGGTGGTTAGAGCGCACGCCTGATAAGCGTGAGGTCGGAGGTTCAACTCCTCC
>CAYPEF010000090.1:0-9901 GCA_964409675.1 uncultured Rickettsiales bacterium
AAATCGCCGGGCTGTTATTGCCACCGTCCTTATCGCCGGGCGCGCAGAAAGCATTCGCCACGGGAATGGGCTTAGCGTCTTCAATACCCTGAATCTTTACATCGAGCGTTTTATCCGCTGCATATGCTGTTGCTGCATTTGCCACAATCATTGTTGCGACCATGCTAACTTTGAGAAAAGACATTTTCATATGCATACTCACCTATCCGACATCGCCGTTAAAAACACGCTCACTATAAAAAACAGCCGCAAATCAATCCGCATTGCACAAAGCGCTTACATATTAGTACCGGCCATAATCCTTCTCTTTATTAAATCCAACTATGCCTTGCGTCCACTTGCTTACAGGATCTCTATCGGTCACGTTATTAGAGGCCGCACTATAGCCAATCTGTTTTTCAAATAATTGCTTAGCCGAGCGCTTTTTATCACTATCAATATCAAAATGCCCCAAGAATATATCCAGACATTTTATACAACGATCAGGCTCAAATGATCTTATCATTTTTCCATTTAAAAGAATTTTTCCAATGCCATTATCCGCATTAATAACCCGCGCCACATTGGAATAAGTAAAGTCCCTTATCTTACTCAGAGGGGTTTTTGAATCTAATGATGATTTGAGCATCACTTGGTATTTGTCATCCTTTAGAACAATAGCGTAATCTTTTAGCAGATTCCGCATAAACTCCGCATATGGGTTTGAACCATCCACCTTAGCTTCCGGAGCATTTTTTATTGGGGGAGTTGCCGCTATCTCATCAAGAATTCGCTGAGCATAGGCAATGTACTCATTGCCCGCGGCCATAACTTTCTCTCTCAATTTATGGTCCATAATATCATGCCCTAATAACGCCAATTCTTCTGGAGTGGGAATACGGCCGTTTTTACTAATACTACGCAAAAATTGGGTAGAAAGCTGAAGGGGTTTATAAGTATGGGTTCCTGCCATAGAGGTGCGCAAGCTACGATCACGATCAAACTCATTACTGTTGATCAATGCCAGGAATTCATGCTGTCTATATGCTTTTGGAAGTATTTCCGCTTTTTCCATTATACCACTTTCCTATATAGCTCCCCGCCCTCTTCACGGAATTTTTCCGCCATCTCAGCCATGCCCTTTTCCGCTTCGCCTTGAGCAAACTCGCGCACTTCCTGACTGATTTTCATCGAGCAGAATTTCGGCCCGCACATCGAGCAGAAATGAGCCACCTTCGCGCCTTCGGCAGGGAGCGTTTCATCATGATATTTCAGCGCCGTTTCCGGATCGAGCGAAAGGTTAAACTGGTCCTTCCATCGGAACTCAAACCGCGCGCGCGACAGCGCGTCATCCCGTTTATGCGCGGACGGATGCCCCTTAGCAAGGTCCGCCGCATGCGCGGCGATTTTATAGGCGATCACCCCGGCCTTCACATCGTCCCGATCTGGCAGGCCGAGATGCTCCTTCGGCGTCACATAGCACAGCATGGCAGTGCCGAACCAACCAATCATCGCCGCACCAATAGCGCTGGTGATATGGTCATAGCCCGGCGCGATATCGGTGGTCAGCGGCCCAAGCGTATAAAACGGCGCTTCATGGCATAGCTCCAGCTGCTTCTCCATATTCTCCTTGATCAAATGCATCGGCACATGGCCGGGGCCTTCGATCATCACCTGGCAATCATGCTTCCACGCCACCTTGGTCAGTTCACCCAGCGTCTTCAATTCGGAGAACTGCGCCTCGTCATTCGCATCATGCTGCGAGCCGGGGCGGAGTCCATCGCCGAGCGAGAAACTCACGTCATACTGGCGCAGCAGCTCACATATATCTTCAAAATTAGTGTAGAGGAAATTCTCCTTATGGTGGCTCATGCACCATTTAGCAAGGATGCTGCCCCCGCGCGAAACGATGCCCGTAGTCCGGTTCTGCGTCATCGGGATAAACGGCAGCCGTACGCCAGCATGGATGGTGAAATAATCCACCCCCTGCTCGCACTGCTCAATCAGCGTATCACGGAAAATCTCGTAGGTCAGCTCCTCGGCGATGCCGCCCACCTTCTCCAACGCCTGGTAAATCGGCACCGTGCCGATGGGGACGGGCGAATTGCGGATAATCCATTCGCGAATATTATGGATATTGCGCCCCGTGGATAAATCCATCACCGTATCCGCGCCCCAGCGGATGGCCCATACCATCTTCTCCACCTCTTCCGCCACCGAGGACGTAACGGCGGAATTGCCGATATTGGCATTGATCTTCACCTTGAAATTCCGTCCGATGATCATCGGCTCGATTTCCGGGTGGTTGATATTGGCCGGGATAATCGCCCTGCCCGCCGCCACTTCCGCCCGCACAAATTCCGGCGTAATCAGTTCCGGCAGCTTCGCGCCAAACCCCTCGCCGCGCTGGTATGGTTTCTTGGCACCGTGCGCCTCCGCTCTCCGCCCTTCATTTTCCCGGATAGCGATATATTCCATCTCCGGGGTGATCATGCCGGCACGCGCATAGGCAAGCTGCGTCACCGCCACGCCGCCCTTGGCGCGCAGCGGAGCAGAGTTGACATTCGGATATTCCTCCACCCGCTGCTGCGGCGACTCCATTCCCTTGAAGCCGTTATCCTCCGGCTTTACCCGCCGCCCCTGCACCGGCTCCACATCCCCGCGCGCTGCAATCCATTGCTGGCGCAGCTTGGGCAGCCCCTGACGGATATTCAAGGCAAGATCCGCCTCCGTATAGGGACCGGACGTATCATACACCATCATTGTGCTTTCGGCGGAGGCGGCTGATAACTGGATTTCCCGCATGGGCACGCGAATATCGGGATAGCGCTCCCCGATGGCATACACCTTTCTCGATCCCGGCAGCGGGCCGGTCGTCACCTCAACGGGGGCGGTGAAAGGAACAGTCGGTGTGGCCGCGCTTTTGCTCATAGAGGATATCTACCCATCAATCATGTTATACCCCGTAAATGTAAGGATTACGGCCTGAATTGCAATCAGGAATGCTTGAATTACCTTTAATTCTTAAAATTGTAACATTCAAAGCCGATTGTTATTGCTATTGTTTAACCTATACTTTCAATATACGAGTGTATGGCAACCACTTCTGATTCCCCACCCCATCCTCCTGAAACCACTGCCGGCAAGTTGTGGCATATTGCCGCATCCGGCATCCGGCAGGGAGTGATTGGTGCGGCAACGGGCCTGATTGGCGGTCTTGTCATCGGTGGAATCGCAACCGCTTTACTACCCAAAACCAAAGACACGATGTCTTTGTTCAACGACGCAATAACAAAAAGTTTAAATAGATTCGCTCAAAGCGAAACGTTTAAGACATTCATCCGCTGCATTTCGCACAGCGGCAGCAATATTGCAAGAACGGCAGGATATTTTTTCAGCCTGCTCCCAGGGACGCTTAATACCGCCATCAAACATCCCGAGGCCCAGCAATGTCTGGCCGCGCATATCGATTCTGCACAGCAAGTGGCGAAATATGCAGTGCCTGCCGCCGGCGCCATCATAGGCGCCGCTACCGGTATGGTAGGCGGCACCATTACCGGAACCATCGGCGATGCATATACCATACTGACAGAACAGAACTCTGGCGGAAAACACGTCCAGCGCATTATGCAGGAACGCGCAGGAGAGCAAAACCTCAGCTCTGCAATCTCCTAAATCTTATATTCTGTATTATTGCTGCGCCTCGATTTTCTGGCGGATCTCTTCCATTTTCCAGCGCACCAGCTTATCGACATAAGGGTATATCTTGTTGACTATTACTTTCACGCCGTCTGCATTGGGATGGATACCGTCGGCAAGATTGAATTGCGCCTGTCCAGCGATGCCATCCAGCAGGAACGGATAATACATCACGTGCAGATAATTCACAATTTGCTGCAATCCAGCCTGCAGCCTGCCGTCATAGTCCTTTCCCATGTTAGGCGGCGCTTTCACGCCCACCAGCAGCACTGCGCTACCTGTAGATTGAACCATACCGGTGATTTGATATAAATTCGGATAAATAATCTTGCTTGGATCTATCCCGCGCAATGTATCATTCGAACCAAGCGCGATGATGGTGACATCGGGACGTGCCAGTGCAACCTGCTTCACACGCTCCAGCGCTCCTGTGGTGGTATCGCCGGCAAGACTCATATTCATCACCACAACGTCAAAGCCGGCGGAGTTGAGCTTATTCTCCAGCACCCTCGGAAAGGACTGGTCCTCCTGCAGCTGATAACCGGAGGTAAGGCTATCGCCAAAGACCACGATTTTTATCGGATCCGCACTAGAAGGCGTAGCCAGCATGACAAGCCAGAGAATGAACGTTGCCGCAAGCGCCCACTCGCCAAAGCGGCAGCGCTGCACTATATGATGAAGAAAGCTTCCCTTGCTGCGTTTTTTCATGGCGGATATATCAGGCTCAATATGTGTCATGATTTTATATAAGCACCTATCGATTGCAGAAAAATGATTATACAGACTAAACAGTTAAGTTTTTCTTTATCCGGAAATTCCGGCATTACCAATATATTACATAATATAAGCATAAATATCCAAAAAAACAAGAGAATCGCTCTGGTCGGCCCCAGCGGTTCCGGCAAAACCTCGCTGCTGATGATCATTGCAGGGCTGGAAAAGCCCAGCTCCGGCGAAATCTGGGTAAACGGCGAAAATATCACCACCCTCAGCGAAGACGCGCTGGCGGCTTTCCGTGCCCGGCACATTGGCATCGTGTTCCAATCTTTTCATCTTATGCCAACCTTAACCGCGCTGGAAAACGCTGCCCTGCCGCTGGAATTTTCTGGCGATGCGCAGGCGCGCGCGAAAGCCGAGGAAGCCCTGGCCAGGCTTGGGCTTGCGCACCGTCTGCATCATTACCCTTCGCAAATGTCCGGCGGCGAGCAGCAGCGGGTGGCCATCGCCCGCGCCTTCGTGGTACGCCCCGCGTTGCTGCTGGCGGACGAACCCACCGGCAATCTCGACCACGAAACCGGCGAAGAAGTTATCCGCCTCTTGTTTGACCTGCAACAAACGCATGGCACCACGCTGCTGATGGTCACGCATGATATGCAACTAGCCGCGCGCTGCGATGAAATTCTACATATTAACGATGGGCGTATCACCCCGCATGGCTGATATTTCTGCTTTCCCCATCAATCTGCGCGTGGCGCTGCGCGAACTAAAAGGCGGCTACCGCCAACTGCGCCTGTTTATCATCTGCCTCATGCTCGGCGTAGCGGTAATGTCCTGTATCGGGGCCCTGATTGCCGGGGTCAAGTCAGGCATTGAGCGCGATGCCGGGGCTTTATTGGGCGGCGATATTGAAGTGCGCCAGCTCTATACTCCGCTTGATAGCAATGCACTGGCCCATATGCGCTCCAGCGGCAGTGTTTCAAATACGCAGGACATGCGCACCATGGTCAGCGCGGGTGAAGCGCGGGCGCTGGTAGACCTCAAAGCGGTCGACAGAGCCTACCCTCTGTATGGCGCCTTCCAAACAGACCCAGCCCTGCCCTATGACACCCTGTTCGGTGAGCAAAATGGCCATTACGGGCTGGCAGTTGAAGCGGAACTCCTCACCACACTGAACGCACGCATCGGCGATCATCTACGCATCGGCGACCGCGATTACACCATTCGCGCCACCATCGTCAGCGAACCGGACCGCAGCCTAAGCGTCTTCAATTTCGGCGTGCGCGCCATGACGGGCATTGAAGGCTTTAACGCCTCCGGCCTGCTGCAATTCGGAAGCCTCGTCAATTACCGCTACCGACTGAAGCTTGCAGAAGGCGACATGATCCATTGGCAGGAGCAATTTAAAGGCCGCTTCCCCGAAGCCGCCGGCTGGGGCATCCGCAACCGGCAGGACGCCGCGCCCATGTTCAGCTCGCTGCTGGACCGCCTGAGCCTCTTCTTCTCCTTCACCGGCCTCACTACCCTGCTCACCGCAGGGCTTGGCATCAGCAATGCCGTCAACGCTTACCTGCTCGCCCGCCGCAAAAATATCGCCACGCTGAAATGCCTCGGCGCATCGCAGCGGCGCATATACGGCATCTACCTGCTCCAACTGCTCCTGATTTCCCTTGCCTCCATCACTGCCGGGTTACTTATCGGCTACGCGGCGCAGCTTTTCCTTACCGGTATCTTGGAAGATTTCCTGCAGCTACGCGCCGGCTCCGGCTTCCCCCTGCGCCCGCTGGCGCTGGCGGCGGGCTTCGGCTGGCTCACCGTTTTGCTGTTCAGCTTCTTCCCCCTACAGCGCACGGCCTTCATCAAACCCGCCTCGCTCTTCCGCGACACTGGCGGCGGCGACAGCGCACTGGAATACCGCCTGCCGCGCAAAGCATTAGTGCAGGCCGCCGGCATCGCGCTTCCACTTATCGGCGCGCTGGTTTACCTGGCGTACCTTTTCACCGGCGCAGCAGATATGGTGGCATATTTCACTGGCGGCATTGCTGCCGCCATGGCGGTGTTTTACGCCATCGGCCTTGGCATCAAGCGGCTGGGACGCGCCTCGGCGCACCGGCGCAGCACACGCCTTGCCTGGACCATGGCGCTTTCCAACTTAAGCCGTCCCGGCAGCGCCGTCACCAGCATCAGCATCGCGCTAGGCCTTGGCATCAGCCTGCTGACGGCACTCACTTTGGTCGGTGGAAACCTGCGCAACCAGTTTGAATCCGAGCTTCCCATCCACGCCCCCGCCTTTTTCCTGATCGACATTCAGCCCAGCCAGATTGATTCGCTGTTGCAGCAGCTCAAAACCGTCCCCGGCGTCAGTGAAGTGATCGACACGCCGATGATCCGTGGGCGTATCACCAAACTGAACGGCGCACCCGCTGACGAAAACGCCATCGCCCCTGACGCACGCTGGGCCGTGCGCGGCGATCGCGGCGTCACCTGGTCCGCCGCCCCGCCCGCCAACGCCAAGCTGGTGGAAGGCCAGTGGTGGCCGCCCGACTATCAAGGCCCGCCTCTGGTTTCCTTTGATGCTAAACTCGCCCGCGGCATGCACCTGCGCATCGGCGATACCATCACCGTCACCAGCATGGGTAAGGAAATCACTGCCACCATCCATAATTTGCGCACTATCAACTGGGGCACGCTGGAGATGAACTTCGCCACCATCCTCTCCCCCGGCGCGGCCGAAGGCCTGCCGCCCATCTACCTCGCCTCCGTCGCCGTTACGCCGGACGCAGAAAAAGACGTGCTCGCTTTGTTAAATGATCGCTTCCCCAGCGTCTCCATCGTGCGCGTGAAAGACGCGCTGCAGAAAATGAGCGACATCCTCGGCAATGTCTCCAAGGCAGTGCTTGCCACCGCTGCCGTCACCATCCTCTGCGGTATTTTAGTAATGGCCAGCGCCCTCAGCGCATCCCTGCAACGGCGCGTATATGACACCGTACTGCTGAAAGTGCTCGGCATCCGCCGGCGGATGATCCTGCGCATCCTGCTGCTGGAGATGGCGATTATCTCCCTCTCCGTCAGCGGCATCTCCCTGCTGGTCGGCACCGCTGCCGCCTACGGCATCATGCAGCTGATGATCTTCTCCGATTTCCAGCTGCTGCCCGGCATGATGTTCGCAACTCTCACCGGCTCGCTCCTCATCTCCATCTTGCTTGGCCTCGCCCTCATTCGCCGCGTGCTCCTTGTGCGCCCGCTGTCGCTGCTGCGCAATGAGTGATCTGACGACCTCTCAAATCGCCGATTTCCACACTCGCCTGCATATCTGGTATCGCGAGCACGGGCGTCACACGCTCCCCTGGCGCAACACACGCGATCCATACGCCATTTATCTCAGCGAAATCATGCTCCAGCAAACGCAGGTGGAAACGGTCTTGCAGCGTTTCTATCACCCGTTCCTCACCCGCTTCCCCACCCTGTCCGCACTTGCAGAAGCCGACCGGCAGGAGGTGCTGAAAGCCTGGGAAGGCCTCGGCTATTACAGTCGCGCCGCCAATTTGCACGAAGCCTCCATACGCTCCGCACCGAAACTGCCGGATACGGTAGAAGGCCTGCTCGCCCTGCCCGGAATCGGCCGCAATACCGCCCACGCCGTGGCATCCTTCGCCCATCACCTGCCAGTGCCGGTAATGGAAGCCAATGTGCGCCGCGTCCTCTGCCGCATCTTCGCTCTTTCCGAGGCGAAAGAACCTATATTATGGGAGAAAGCGGAAGCGCTGTTAGACCACGCCCATCCATTCGATTACAATCAGGCTATGATGGATATTGGCGCCACCATCTGCACTAAATCCCGCCCCGCCTGCATGCTCTGCCCCGCAAACGCCATCTGCCAGGGCAAGACTGCGCCGGAACGCTATCCCGCACCCAAACCGCCCAAGCAAACCCCAACCCGCCACAAGCGCATTGCCATCGTGCGCGACGCCGCCGGGCGCATCTACGCCGCCCCACGCGCCACGCGCTTTCTGGGCGGCCTTTATCACTTCATCGAAGCCGACATCAAGGACGAAATCGTTTCCCTCCAACGCCACGCACTTGCATTCACGGATGGAACCCCGCTTGGCCATGTCACGCAAGTGTACAGTCATTTTACGCTGGAGGCCGATGTATTCCTCTTCACCCTGCCCGACACCGTCGAAGGCGAACACTGGCACAGTGCTAACCGGCTACCATCGCTGCCATGGTCGCAGGCCGAGCAGAAAATGCTGCGCCTGCTGGGAAATAAAAAAGCATAAGCGGCAGTTCGGTCAGCACACTTCTTTCAGTATCTCGCCTTCACCGCGCGCGGGCACGCTGGCAAGCGCTTTCTTCAGCGCCTCGATATCCACCGGCTTCACCAGATGGTGCGCGAATCCCGCCTCCCGCGCCAGCTCGCGGTGTTCCTTCTGCCCCCAGCCGGTCTGGGCGATAAAGACGGTATGGCGCAGCGCCGGCATTTCACGCATCCGCCTGCACACATCGTACCCGTTCATTCCCGGCAGGCCGATATCCAGCAGCACCGCGTCCGGGATAAATGCATTCGCCTTTTCAATCGCACTCAAACCCTCATGCGCAATAGCCACCTGATGCCCCAGCATTTCCAGCATCCAGCCCATGGTCTTGGCGGAGGGTTCATTATCGTCCACCACCAGAATCCGCAACCCCTGCTCCTCAGTGTTTCTATCCGTTCGTAGCGCATATTCGGCATTTTCCATCTTCGCCTCCCAATACATTGCTCATCGCAAGCATCCTTTGGATTACGGTCCATCGATGCAACTGAATATCAAAATGAAGACTGACATAATAATGGTGCTGCTGAGATGAATCGAACATCCGACCCCGTCATTACCAATGACGTGCTCTACCACTGAGCTACAGCAGCATAACGGCGATTTGTCGCCAAGAAGACGCGATACATGCCACACCGGTATAAAGAACGCAAGCGAAGTTTAGCGTGTAAGCGTTGTCAAGCAGATAAACTCATTGCAATGCCTCGCTTTTTCTGCGAGAAATAAAGGGTAGAGACACTAAACGCAAGGCACGGCATGCAGCCACCCACCAGGCCCGGTTCCGGGCAGAATCCCGCATCTCCGGCGGCAGCCAAAAAACAGGAGGAAGACGAACGCCTGAGCAAGGCGCTTCGCGCGAACCTACAGCGTCGCAAAGCAATACAAGACGCAAAAACCACGAAATAGCCCAAAACCACGCAGGACAGGATGGACGCTCTGGAGGAAAAACGCGAGAAAAAGAAGGCAATACGCGAACGCAATAAGCGCGATTTCAATATTTTTCAAATGCTTCGCCAGCGCGATCTGGAAGCCGAGCGCGTGGAAGCCCTGCAGGAGTCCATGACACCCGCCGCCGCGCCCAAGCAGGAGGAAGTGCTCTGGAGCGCCAAAACGCAGGACATCCGCAACCGCCTGAACGGCAAGAAACGCGCCGCCGCCACTCGCTGGGAACGCTTCGCCGCCACCTCCGATTC
>CAYPEF010000091.1:0-3254 GCA_964409675.1 uncultured Rickettsiales bacterium
GCGGGGCTGGGCGCTCCGGCCTATAAGTGCGTCGAGACGCGCGGTCCCGACCATCAACGCCGCTTCGTGATGGCGCTTTATTTGCGCGAGCGCGAGATCACGCGCGCCGAAGGACCCACCAAGAAAGAAGCCACGCAAACGGCGTGGTTTGCCCTTCTCGCACAAACGGGAACCCAGCGCATTTCCACCAGATTCCCGCCATGCATAAAACTGTCGATCCTTAAGAAGCGGCTTCCTGCGAAACCACCTTGCCGCCGGCTTTTTCAATCGCCTGAGTGGCGGCCTTGGAGACTTTATCCAGTTGCACCTGCAGCTTCGCCTTCAGCTCGCCCTTGGCCAGCAGCTTGGCGGAGGTGGCGCTTTTGCGCAACAGGCCGCAGGCGATCAGTGCTTCCACCGTCACCGGCTTGGAGGCATCGAGCGTCTTGGCATCCACGCATTTCTGAATGGAACCCAAGTTGACCACCGGGTATTCCACGCGGTGAATGTTGTTGAAGCCGCGCTTCGGCAGGCGGCGATGGATTGGCGTCTGGCCACCTTCAAAGCCGTTGATGCGCACGCCGGTGCGGGCCGTCTGGCCCTTGCCGCCACGACCCGAGGTCTTGCCCTTGCCGGAGCCGATGCCGCGGCCTACGCGCATGCGGCGCTTGCGGGCGCCTTCATTGTCTTTGATTTCATTCAACTGCATGGCTTTTTTCCTTAAGACTATCTGTAATTACGCTTGGCTGACCTTGACCAGGTGCTTCACCTTCTCCACCATGCCGCGCACCGCCGGAGAATCCTCCAGTACGCGCTCACGGTGCAGCTTGTTCAGGCCTAAACCGATCAGCGTCTGGCGCTGCACGGCTTGGCGCCCGATGGGGCTGCCGGTCTGCACCAGGCGAATCTGGCCGCCGCTTGCCTGCTTCGCGGGCTTGGCTTCCTTTTTCACCGCCGGCTTTGCTTCGGCTTTATCCACCTTCGCTGCCGCTGCGGCTTTCTGCGCTGCTGCCGCCTTCGGAGCTAACGGCTTTGCTTCCTTGGCGGCTGGTTTCTTTTCCGCTGCCGGCTTAGCCGCTTTCGGCTTGGTTTCTTTCTCGCTCATATCCTGCTCCTTGCTTACGCTGCCGCGGCTTTTTCAGCCTTGGCTTCGCCTTCACGACGCGCCACGATTTCACCGACTTTCTTGCCGCGCTTGGCTGCAATAGCGCGCGGGGATTTCATGGTGTTCAGCGCGTCGAAAGTAGCCTTCAGCATGTTGTGCGGGTTGGAAGTGCCGACCGATTTCGCCACCACGTCCTGCACGCCTAATGCTTCAAATACCGCACGCATTGGGCCGCCGGCGATGATGCCGGTACCCACCGGCGCGCTGCGGATGATCACTTCCCCGGCGCCAAAAGTGCCGCGCAAATCATGATGCAGCGTGCGGCCTTCGCGGAGCGGAATACGAATCATGTTTTTCTTGGCCGCGTCGAGGGCTTTTTTCATAGCGTCCGGCGCTTCCTTGGCTTTGCCGGTGCCGTAGCCTACGCGGCCCTTGCCGTCGCCCACCACCACCAGCGCAGCGATGCCGAACCGGCGTCCGCCCTTTACCACTTTCGCCACGCGATTGAGCGAAACGGGCTTTTCAATCAGCTCGCTGCGTTCTTCGTCCCGGCCTTCTTTGCGATCTTCACGCGCCATAATCTTGCTTCCTTATTTCCCTTAGAATGTGAGTCCGGCTTCACGCGCGGCGTCAGCCAACGCTTTCACCCGGCCATGGAATAGATAGCCGCCGCGATCGAACACTACTTGTTCCACTTTGGCCGCTTTCGCGCGCTCGGCGATCATCGCGCCGACAGCTTTAGCCGCATCGACACTGGCACCAGATTTACCCTTGAAGCCCTTATCGAGCGTAGAGGCGCTGGCAAGCGTGACGCCCTTGCTGTCGTCGATCAGCTGGGCATAAATATGCTGGCCAGAGCGGAACACCGACAGGCGGACCTTGCCATTGCCTTTATTGCGGAGCGCATAGCGCACGCGGCGCTGGCGGCGCGCGAACAATGCTTTAGATTTGGTTGACTGACTCATGGTTTTTTCCTAATACTTACTTCTTCTTGCCTTCTTTCTGACGGACATATTCGCCCTCATAGCGAACACCCTTGCCCTTATAAGGCTCCGGCTTGCGAAGCGCGCGAATTTCCGCAGCCACCTGGCCGACCAGGCGCTTATCGAAGCCGGTGATCGCTATCAGCGTCGGCTTTTCGCACTTGATTTCGATGCCCGCCGGAATGGCGTATTTGATTTCATGGCTGTAGCCGAGCGCGAGCGTCAGGAAATTCTTGTCCGCCGACGCACGGTAACCCACACCGTTGATCTCCAGCTTGGTGGTGAACCCCTGCGACACGCCTTCCACCATGTTGCGGATGATCGATCGCGACATGCCCCACACGGCGCGGGCGCGCTGGTTGCTCTTGTTCACTGGCAGCACGATAACCTTGCCGTCCTTCACCTCGATGGTGACTTCGGAGCCGAATTTCGCCTTCAGTTCGCCCTTGGCGCCCTTGACGGTAACGTCGCCACCAGCCACGGAGACATTCACTCCGCTCGGGATGGCAACCGGTAATTTTCCTACGCGTGACATACGCTTTTTTCCTTCAATCCAACAATGCTTAGAATACGCTGCACAGCAACTCGCCGCCGACATTGGCCTGGCGAGCGTCGAAATCCGACATCACCCCCTTGGAGGTGGAGAGGATCGAGATGCCCAGGCCATTATGGGTGCGCGGCAGGTCGGCAATCGCCTTGTACACGCGGCGGCCCGGCTTGGAAATGCGCTTGATTTCCTTGATCACCGCTTCGCCTTCGTAGTATTTCAGCTCGATCACCAGCTCCTTGCGGCCCGCGCTGAGTTCTTCCACGCGGGTGCCATTGATATAGCCTTCCTGCACCAGCACGTCGCACACTGCGGCGAGCAGCTTGGAATACGGGGCACGGATTTCTTCCAATTTTGCCGACTGGCCATTGCGCAGACGGGCGATTAAATCGGATAAGAGATCATTCATCGACATAAGACAGATATCCCTTCTATTTACCAGCTAGCCTTGGTGAGGCCAGGCACGCGGCCCGCCACGCCAAGTTCGCGCAGTTTAATGCGCGAGAGTTTGAATTTACGATACACCGAACGTGAACGCCCCGTCAGCTCGCAGCGATTGCGGTAGCGGTTGGCGGCGCCGTTGCGCGGCAGGGCCGAGAGCTTCAGCTGCGCGTCCAGGCGCTCTTCCATCGGAAGGTCC
>CAYPEF010000091.1:3354-9783 GCA_964409675.1 uncultured Rickettsiales bacterium
AGCGCACGCGCCTCGTCGTCGGTTTTTGCCGTGGTGACGAAGATGATGTCCATGCCGCGCACAGCGTCGATCTTGTCGTAATTGATTTCCGGGAATACGATCTGCTCTTTCAGGCCCATGGCGTAGTTGCCGCGCCCATCGAAGCTTTTCGGGTTAATGCCGCGGAAGTCGCGCACGCGCGGCATGGCGGTATTGACCAGGCGGTCCAGGAATTCATACATGCGGTGCTTGCGCAGTGTCACCTTGCAGCCGATGGGCTGGTTTTCGCGCAGCTTGAAGCCCGCGATTGCCTGCTTGGACTTGGTAACCACCGCCTTCTGGCCGGAGATCAGGCCAAGCTCTGCCGCAGCAGCCTGCACAATTTTGCTATCGTTGACGTTTTCGCCCACGCCCATGTTGATGACGATCTTATCGAGCTTCGGCACCTGCATGGCGTTCTTGTAGTTGAACTGCTTCTGCAGATTGCCGCGAATCTCTTTTTCATACACGGTTTGCAGGCGCGGAATGTATGCGCCTTCCGCTTTCTTTGCCGCTGACTTAGCCATGGATCACTTCTCCCGAACGCTTGGCCACGCGCACTTTGCGTTCTCCTTCGGTTTTATAACCGACGCGGGTCGGCTTGCCGGACTTGGCATCCAGCAGCGCCACGTTGGACGCATGAATGGAGGCTTCTCGCTTCACGATGCCGCCCTGGCTGGTGCGCGAGGGCTTCTCATGGTGCGTAGCGATATTCACGCCGCTGACCACCACGCGGTTCTCGCGCGGCAGGGCCTGGGTGACTTTACCCTTCTTGCCCTTATCCTTACCGGCGATGACGATGACCTCATCGCCCTTCTTGATCTTCAGTTTGTCTGCCATAACCTAAACTCTATACTTTCCCGGCTCACAGCACTTCAGGTGCAAGGGAGACGATTTTCATGAACGCCTTCGCGCGCAGCTCGCGGGTGACCGGCCCGAAGATACGGGTGCCGATCGGCTCGTTCTGCTTGTTGATCAGCACGGCGGCGTTGCGGTCGAAGCGGATGGTGGACCCGTCAGGGCGGCGGATGTCGCGGCGGGTGCGCACGATCACGGCACGGTGCACTTCGCCCTTCTTCACCTTGCCGCGCGGAATCGCTTCCTTCACGGAGACGACGATCACATCGCCGACGCTGGCGAACTTGCGGTGCGAGCCGCCGATCACCTTAATGCACTGCACACGGCGCGCGCCGGTGTTGTCAGCCACATCAAGGTTGGATTGCATCTGAATCATGGTCGGTCTCCCTTACGCTTGCGCGGCATCGCCGTAAACGACGGCCCAGCGCTTGGTTTTCGACATCGGCTTCGATTCGATGATGCGCACTACATCGCCAATCTTGAACTGGCCCTGCTCGTCATGCGCCGCATATTTCTTCGATTTGCGGATGGTTTTCTTATATACGGGGTGGGATACGCGGCGCTCGACACGGACGATCACCGTCTTCGCGCTCTTGTCACTCACCACGACGCCTTGCAATACGCGCTTCGGCATGGGTTACCCTTTCTTCTGCGTGTTAAGCTGGGTGAAGATGCGCGCAATCGTGCGGCGCACTTCCTTGAACCGGCTCATATTGGTCAATTCTCCGGCGGCCGCCTGGAAGCGCAGGTTGAACTGCTCTTTCTTCAGGTCGCGCACCATGCCCATCAGTTCCTCGGCGCTCTTGCCTTTGAGGTCTTGCTTTTTCATCACTATTCTCCTTCCGCCAGCCGGGCGACGAATTTCGTCTTGATCGGCAGCTTGGCGCTGGCGCGCTCGAAGGCTTCGCGCGCGGTTTTCTCATCCACCCCGTCGATCTCGAACAGGATGCGGCCTGGCTTCACGCGGGCCGCCCAGTATTCCACCGAGCCTTTGCCGGAACCCATGCGCACTTCGGCGGGCTTGGCCGTCACCGGCACGTCCGGGAATACGCGAATCCACAAGCGTCCCACGCGCTTCACATATCGCGAAATGGAACGGCGCGCCGCTTCGATCTGGCGGGCAGTGATACGCTCCGGCTCCATGGCCTTCAGGCCATATTCACCGAAATTCAGGCTATAGCCGCCCTTGGCATTGCCGTGGATACGGCCTTTATGCTGCTTGCGGTATTTTGTTTTCTTTGGGCTTAACATAGTGCTAGCTGTTCATTATGCGGTTGCGGGTTGTTCGGCAGCTACGTTCTCATTCGCTGCGTCCTGTATCTTCTTCTGCTTGCCAAGGATTTCACCCTTAAACTCCCCGGCCTTGATGCCGATGATGCCGTAAGCAGTTTTGGCTTCGGCGGTGCCGTAATCCACGTCGCCGCGTAAGGTATGCAACGGCACGCGGCCTTCGCGGTACCATTCCATGCGCGCGATTTCCGCGCCACCCAGACGGCCCGAGCAGTTGATGCGGATGCCAAGCGCGCCGAGGCGGAGCGCCGACTGCACCGAGCGCTTCATATCGCGGCGGAACGAGGCACGCCTTTCCAACTGCTGCGCGATGGATTCGGCCACCAGCTTGGCGTCGATTTCCGGCTTCGCCACGGGAACGATATTGATATTCACTTCATCCTTGGTGAATTTGCCAAGGTCTTTCTTGATTTTATCAATATCAGCGCCCTTCTTGCCGATCACCACGCCCGGACGGGCAGCATGAATCGTCACATGCGCCTTTTTATTGGTGCGCTCGATCACGATATTGGCCACGCCGGCGGAGGCGAGGTTCTTCTTCAGGTATTCCTGAATCTTGATGTCCTCATGCAGGCGCGTCGCGTAATCTTTTTCGGCGAACCAGCGGGAATCCCATGTTTTATTGATGCCGAGGCGAAGCCCGATGGCGTTTACTTTCTGTCCCACTGCCCTACTCCTTCTTCTCGCCGACCACGATGGTCAAATTGGAAAACGGCTTGAAGATGCGCGCCGAGCGGCCACGGCCACGTGTGTGCATACGCTTCATCACCAGATTCTTGCCGACATAGGCTTCCTTCACATACAGCTCATCGACATTGAGGTTGTGATTATTCTCTGCATTAGCAATCGCCGATTGCAGGGCCTTTTTCACATCCTGCGAAATGCGCTTGCTGGAAAAGGTGAGCTGGTTGAGCGCGTTGCTCACATGCAAGCCACGGATCATCTGCGCCACCAGGTTGAGTTTCTGGGGGCTGACGCGCAGTTTCTTCACCACGGCACGCACTTGCGGCTCTAATTGTTCTGCTGTCTCAGCCATAAAATTTATGCCTTTTTCGCTTTCTTATCAACACCATGCCCGAAGAATGTACGGGTAGGCGCGAACTCGCCGAGCTTATGCCCGATCATGTCCTCGTTTACCGAAACGGGGATGAACTTCTTGCCGTTATAGACCCCGAATGTCAAGCCCACAAATTGCGGAATAATCGTCGAACGGCGCGACCAGGTCTTAATAATCTGGTTGCGGCCAGATGTCCGCGCCGCATCCGCCTTCTTCAGCAGATAACCATCGACGAACGGACCTTTCCAAACACTACGTGCCATATTTCAATCCTTACTTCTTATGACGGCTGCGGATGATATACTTATTGCTCTTCTTGCGCGAGCGGGTCTTGGCGCCCTTGGTCGGCTTGCCCCACGGGGTCACCGGATGACGGCCACCGGAGGTACGGCCTTCGCCGCCGCCATGCGGGTGGTCAATCGGGTTCATCGCCACGCCGCGCACCACCGGGCGGATGCCCTTCCAGCGGCTGCGGCCTGCCTTGCCGATCACTTCATTCTGATGGTCCGGGTTAGACACCGCACCAATGGTCGCCATGCAATCGGCATGGACCATGCGGAGCTCGCCCGAGCGCAGGCGAATCTGGGCATAGCCCGCGTCCTTGCCCACCAGCTGCACATAGGAACCGGCGGCGCGGGCGAGCTGGCCGCCCTTGCCTACTTTCAACTCCACATTGTGCACGATGGTGCCGACGGGAATATTCTTCAGCGGCATCGCGTTGCCCGGCTTGATGTCGGCGCGTTCGCCCGAAATCACCGCGTCGCCCACGGTCAGGCGCTGCGGTGCCAGGATATAGGCCAGCTCGCCGTCCTGATACTTGATCAGGGCGATGAACGCGGAGCGGTTCGGATCATACTCAATGCGCTCTACCACCGCCGGAACATCCATTCGGTTGCGCTTGAAGTCGATAATGCGGTACGCGCGCTTGTGCCCGCCGCCGATACGGCGCGAGGTCAGGCGGCCATAATTATTGCGCCCGCCGGTCTTGCGCAGGCCTTCGGTCAGCGTCTTGACCGGGCCGCCTTTCCACAGTTCGGAGCGGTCGATCAGCACCAGCTGGCGCTGCGACGGGGTGGTGGGACGGAAACTCTTCAATGCCATATACTTATTTCACCCCCGTTGCCATGTCGATGGTCTGGCCAGGCTCCAGCGTCACGATAGCTTTTTTCACATCGGACTGCTTGCCGGGACGGCCACGGAACAGCTTGTTTTTGCCTTTGCGGTTAAGGGTATTGACGCCCTTCACCTTCACGTTGAACAGCGCTTCCACGGCAGCCTTGATCTCTTCCTTGTTGGCGGTATCAGC
This sequence comes from uncultured Rickettsiales bacterium, assembly GCA_964409675.1. Classification (GTDB taxonomy): domain Bacteria; phylum Pseudomonadota; class Alphaproteobacteria; order Rickettsiales; family SXRF01; genus CAYMDD01. The sequence continues at coordinate 7,884 of CAYPEF010000091.1, forward strand.
CACGCGGAAGACCACCTTGTTCTGCTCGGACGCCATAGTGGATTTCTCGGTGATCACCGGGGCCTGCACCACGTCGTAATGCTTCAGCGCAATGGTTCCTTGCGCGGAAGTCTTCTTCTTTCTGCCTAACTTCATTGCAGGCGCTCCTCTAGCTGGCGGACAGCCTCGGTCGTCAGCACCAACTGGCGGTGACGCAGGATGTCATAGACGTTGGCGCCGATGGCCGGCAGCACGTCGATATATTTAATGTTGCGCGCGGCGCGGGCGAACCCTTCGTCCACCTGCGTGCCGTCGATGATCAGCGCGCGGTCGAATCCGAGCTTTTTGAACGACTGCGCGAGCACGGCAGTCTTGGGGTCAGCGAGCTTTGCTTCGCTGATGATGAACAGATTGCCTTCCGCCTGCTTCACCGACAGCGCGGTTTTCAGCGCCAGCTTGCGGACTTTCTTCGGCAGGGAATACGCGTGGCTGCGCACCACGGGGCCGAAAATCGTCGCACCACCGCGCCATTGCGGGGAGCGGATGGAACCCTGACGGGCGCGGCCGGTGCCTTTCTGTTTCCAGGGCTTCTTGGTAGAGCCGCTGATTTCAGAAATACCCTTGGTCTTGTGCGTGCCAGCCTGGGCTTTCGCACGCTGCCAGTGCACCATGCGGTGCAGCAGGTCCTTGCGCTCCGGCAAGCCGAAGACCGCATCGGAGAGTTCGATCTCCCCGGCGCTGCTGCTATCGAGTTTGACTACTTTTACTTTCATGTTCGCTTACTCCTGTGTCCCTTCCGCAGGCTGCTCAGCCGCTACCGGGGTGGATTCTTCGCCTTTGCGCACGCCTGCCGGGTACGGCGCAGACGGATGGCGGCTGCGCTTGATCGCATCCATCACCATCAGATAGCCGTTATCGGCTCCGGGCACCGCGCCCTTGACCACGATAAAGCCCTTGCTTCCGTCCACCGATACCACTTCCAGGTTCTGGACGGTGACTTTCTCGGCGCCGTAATGGCCGGCCATTTTCTTGCCCTTGAACACGCGGCCCGGGTCCTGGCGCTGGCCGGTGGAACCGTGGCTACGGTGAGAGACGGATACACCGTGGGTTGCTTCCAACCCACGGAAGTTCCAGCGCTTCATGGCACCGGCAAAGCCTTTACCGATGGTGATGCCGCGGATATCGACATACTGGCCGGGCACGAAATGCTCAGCGGTCAGCTCGGTGCCGGGTTCCACCAGCGCATCTTCCGCCACGCGGAATTCCTTGATGTGACGCTTTGGTTCCACTTTTGCTTTCGCGAAATGGCCGCGCATGCCCTTGGAGGTGTTCTTGGCCTTGGCCTTGCCAACGCCGATTTGGAGAGCGGTGTAGCCGTCCTTTTCCTTGGTGCGCTGGGCGACGACATGGCAGTCATCCACCTGCAGGAGGGTGACGCCGATTTCTTCGCCGAATTCGGAGTAGACGCTGCTCATGCCGACTTTTTTTGCAATCAGACCGGTACGCATTACGCTGCCTCCGCTTTAATCTTGATGTCCACACCGGCGGACAGCTCAAGCTTCATCAGCGCATCCACCGTCTGCGGGGTCGGATCGACAATGTCGATCAACCGCTTGTGTGTGCGGATCTCGAATTGCTCGCGCGACTTCTTGTCGATGTGCGGGCTGCGGTTAACGGTAAAGCGTGCGATACGCAGCGGAAGCGGCACGGGGCCCTTCACCTGCGCGCCGGTACGCTTGGCCGTATTCACGATCTCGCTCGTGGACTGATCCAAGATGCGGTGATCGAACGCTTTGAGCCAGATGCGTATTTTCTGGTTTTGCATAACTTAATCCAATTTCTCAACTATAACTATTAAATGGCCGCGTTTACTGCACAATCTTCGCCACGACGCCTGCACCGATGGTCCTGCCGCCTTCGC
>CAYPEF010000092.1:0-9383 GCA_964409675.1 uncultured Rickettsiales bacterium
CCGGCCAGATCGCCTTCCGCTACTGCCGCGCCGACGGGGCGGTGATCGAGGAAGCCAATCCCAACGGCTCCGCCGGCAATATCGCCGGGATATTCAATGAGAAGAAAAACATATTGGGTATGATGCCGCATCCTGAACGCCATACTGAGATGGTGCTGGGCGGTATTGATGGACAATCCATGTTCAAAGGCTTACTGGCCATCTAATTATACCCTACGCAGGCGAATTCATGCCAGTGCTAGCACCGACCATAAACCAATCAATATATTGAAATATATAAATATCTTAGTTTTGTTAAATTTTTTATTTACAGAAAAATAAAATTAGTTAATTATAATTAACTATTTATTAACCATACATTGAGATATTTACATGACGCGCCATTTTCCTTCCCTCTTGCTTTTATGTGCATTTTTAGCAATCGGATTCAACACGCCGTCTTACGCTGCTGATTGCGTATCTCATAACGGCAAGCCAATGATCTCAATTGAAACCGGTAACCCCGGCAAAAGAGGCCGCCTAAATGACCAAGGAGATAGAATTATCGACCCTCGGAAATGCGGCCTCGCGCCAATCAATCCGCCGATGCCCATTGATTCACAGCCAGTTCCGGTCGCACCTCCAATCGCGCCTCAGCCTATTCGAGGTGAAATCATTGATTTGCCGATTGCGCCGCCTGTAATGCCTGCAGATGATCAGGACTTCTTACAGCGCCCACTCGACTTATGCTCCATAATGCGTCTTATTGGGGTACATCTGTGCTGAGGTGATTTTCTTTATAAATCATTTTGTACATACAGTTTGCCAGACAAAAAAACGCGGAACAATCAGTTGTTCCGCGTTTTTATTTAGCTTACATATTGATAAGCTAGCATATCCACATTATACACTACTGAGTTTATAAAACTTAATGCGCCATATAGTTGGGCAGGAAATTCTCATGGGCGGTTGTAAGTTGCCTGAGGGAGAGCTGGCCCAGTTCCTTTAGCGTTAGGCTGTCACCGCTAGTCTGACCTAAGACGAAAACAGGTACTCCTTCCATTTTCGCCTGAGCAAGAACCTTCTTCATTTTGCTCTCTGCGACATTTAACACATACCGCCCCTGATCCTCACCGAAAGCAAAGGTAAATGGATTTACATCCTTGGGGAATTCAACCACAGCCCCTACACCACCCATGCACATCTCGGCCAACGCAACCAGCAAGCCACCATCTGCGATATCATGGCAGGCGGTAACGCAGCCCGCTTTAATCAGGGAGCGTACAAAATCTCCATTGGCGCGCTCGGCGCTTAAATCCACCGGCGGCGGCGCGCCTTCTTCGCTGCCTAATATTTCCCGCGCATAGAGCGATGCGCCGAGATGGCCGCGGGTTTCACCCACCAGCAGGATGGTTTCGCCTGCCTGCGTGAATACGTTGCCGACGCACTTCTGCACGTCCTCCAGCAGCCCAACGCCGCCGATGGCGGGCGTGGGCAACACAGATTTGCCTTCGGTATCGTTGTATAAAGAGACATTGCCGGAAACCACTGGGTAGTCGAGCGCAAGGCAAGCCTCGCGCATGCCTTGCAGCGCACCCACGATCTGTCCCATCACTTCCGGCTTTTCCGGGTTGCCGAAATTCAGACAGTTGGTGATGGCGAGCGGAGTTGCGCCCACGGCGGTCAGGTTGCGCCAGGTTTCGGCCACCGCCTGCTTGCCACCTTCGAATGGGTCGGCATAGACATAGCGCGGTGTGCAATCGGTCGTGATGGCGAGGGCCTTTTCCGTCGCCTCGCCTGCGTTGTCGCGCACGCGCACCACTGCCGCATCGCCGCCGGGGCGGGCGACAGTGTCGCAACCAACCATGTGATCGTATTGCTCCCATATCCAGCGCTTGCTGCACACATCCGGCGAACCAATGAGGGTGAGCAGATCCTGCATCACATCGCGGTCCTGCAAGGCAGCGTCGGAGAGGAAGAAGGCCGGGCGCTCAGGGGTTTCGCTCCACGGGCGATCATAGACCGGGGCGTCCACCGAGATCGGGGCCACCGGCATGTCGGCCACTACTTCGCCGTGCATGGTGAGCACCAGATGTCCCGTGTCAGTGATTTCACCGATAGCTGCGAAGGCGAGCTCCCATTTCTCAAAAATTTTGCGCGCCAGTTCCTCTTTTTCCGGCTTCAACACCATCAGCATGCGCTCCTGCGATTCGGAGAGCATGATTTCATAGGGCGTCATGCCCGCTTCGCGCATCGGTACCTTGTCGAGGTGCAGCACGATGCCGCAGCCGCCCTTGCCCGCCATTTCGAGGGAAGAGGAGGTTAAGCCAGCCGCGCCCATGTCCTGGATGGCGACGATGGCATCCGTTTGCATCAATTCCAGGCAGGCTTCGATCAGGAGTTTTTCGGTAAACGGATCGCCCACCTGCACGGTTGGGCGTTTTTCTTCGGAATCGGCGCTGAACTCGGCGGAGGCCATGGTGGCGCCGTGAATGCCATCCCGTCCCGTCTTGGAGCCGACATACACCACCGTATTGCCGATACCGGCGGCGGCGGAATAGAAAATACGGTCGGCGCTCGCCACGCCCACGGTCATGGCGTTGACTAAAATATTGCCATTATAGGACGGGTGGAAAATGCACTCGCCGCCCACGGTGGGCACGCCGACGCAATTGCCGTAAGAGCCGATGCCGGAGACGACGCCGGAAACGAGATGGCGCGTTTTCGGATGATCGGGACTGCCGAAGCGAAGCGCGTTCATATTCGCCACCGGGCGCGCGCCCATGGTGAATACGTCGCGCAGGATTCCGCCAACACCGGTAGCCGCCCCTTGGAACGGCTCGATGTAGGAGGGATGGTTGTGCGATTCCATCTTGAAAATCGCCGCCTGCCCGTCACCGATATCAATCACCCCGGCATTCTCGCCGGGGCCGCAGATCACCCACGGCGCTTCGGTGGGCAGGATGCGCAGCCATTTGCGCGTGGTCTTGTAGGAGCAATGCTCCGACCACATGACGGAGAAAATGCCGAGCTCCACGAGGTTCGGCTCGCGGCCCATGATGCGGATGGCGTTCTGGTATTCCTCCGGCGTCAGGCCATGCTCGGCAACGATTTCGGGGGTAATGGAACCCGGTTTCTGGCCGGGTTCCTTAATGGTAGCGGATGGTTTGCTCATATCCATCCTGTTAATCCGAAAAACCGCTTTTTACAACGGAAATTCATACTCCAGGTTCAGCTTGACCGTATGGTCCTGCGCGGACTGGGAAATACCGAGCAGGTAGCCCAGCTCATACTTCACCCCGGGCACATACGGGAGGCTTCCAAACAGTACCGGGCCGAAACGATGCTGCTGGGCGTTATAATCGCCGGTATGCTTAATTTCGTTCCAGTTGCCGAAATATTCAACTCCTAAGCTGGTGCGCTCGCCCACCGCGTAGGCTGAACGCCAAGAGAAGTTAAATTCGGTGGAGCCGGAGCGGTGCTCGCCCACCTCGCGCTCCAGGCCGATATTGGCGGTGTGGACGAAGCGGTTAATGGTTTTTTCCAGCAGCAGCTTGCCCGAAAGTTCATCCGCTCCGCCGGCCTCGTGCGAGCGCTCATATTCCACCAGCCCGCCCGCATCCAGCCAGTACTGGCCGGGTTCGGTGAACTGGAACAGGTTTTCCCATTCGGTGGCGGTGTATTGATAGCCGTGACCCTGCTCCTTTTCCAGCTCGCCGTAAATCTCGCTGAACCACCACGGGGTGAAGCCGTAGCCGACGCCGAGCTTATGCTGGCGGAACAGGTCAGTGCCGCTGCGGTGGTCGAAATCGACGCGGTTGCGCGATTCTACTTCCAGCATGCGGTATTCCACGCGCGGCGAATAAATCTTGAAATCGGCTTTGGCCGGCTCGGCCTGCGCGAAGATTGCCACGGCGGTGAGCGCCACAACGGCAGAAGCAGCAGGGCGTAATGTTTTCTTTTTTATTATTCGTTCCAGCACAAGTATTACTCCTAAAGTTACAAGATAAAAACACAGTTGCATGCCTGACGGGCGCTCGGTATAGCCCAGGAGCGCATGCAGTATCCGCCCAAGGGCGGAGGATTGCGACAGCAGCGCCGAGCTGTCCCACAGCACCGGCACCAGCTCCGGCAGCAGCCCGGCAGCCACGAAAAACCCGGCGGCCTGCGCGGAAATGCCGCAGGCGAGCAGGATCAGCAGGCCGCTGGTGACGGCGAAGAAATGCTTCACCGGGATGCGCAGCAGGCCGAAATACATGAGAACCCCGACCACTGCCGCCGTCGCACCGCCCGCCAGCCCGCCTATGGCCACGCTCACGGCGCTCTCCTGCCCGCTGCTGACGATGCCATAGAGAAACAGCGCTATCTCCGCCCCCTCGCGCCACATGGCAAGACTTACCACCACCGCCAGCGCGTATAGCGGCTTCACCCCGTCGCGCACTTCATGGCCGACGCGCTTGAGATGCTGCGCCATTTCGCGCCCATGCCGCTGCATCCATATCACCGTCCAGCCGATCATCAGCACGGCAATCAGCAGGATCACGCCGTTGAAGATTTCCTGCCCTGAGCCCTCCAGCGAGGAAGCGATGCTGTCGGCGAAGACCGCCACCAGCAACGCACCCATTACACCGCCCAGCAGCCCCAGCCCCACCCAGCGGTTGCGCCCGGGCAGGCCGCGCGTGGCGGCCATGATGATGCTCAGGATAATCGCGATTTCCAGCACCTCGCGGAAGGTGATGATGGCGGCAGAGAACATGGGCTTATTTGACCACCAGCACACCTTGCGCGGTTTTTTCGTGGAATTCGTCGAAGAATTTATATTCACCGGCCTTCAGCGGCCCGAGCTTGACGGTAATGGTTTTATTGCCGCCAACCACTTTCTCGCGGTTCAGCTCATGGCTTTCAAATTCGGCGGGGGTGGAGTCCATGTTTTCCACCACCAGCTCGAACTTGGTATCGGCAGGCGCTTCAACGCGGGCGGGCACGAACTGGTGATCTTTCAGCTGCACCTTGATGGAAACCGGCGCATCGGCCAGCGCAGGCACGGCAATCAAGGCGGCAATGAGAGGCATCAACAAACGGCGCATAAGAACTCCTTAGATAGAAGGCTAGTTGATAATGATTCTCATTTTCTTTAGCAGCGCGGCAGTGACCGGTCAAGCATTGAATCGCATTCTCAACTCCTCATCGTGCCGCAAGGCACGAAGTCCACCTTGATTTTCGTCAACTTCGCGGGAATCCGCGCTTGCAATTGTGTATGTGCTCCGCCATGTATCAGCTATTGGAATAAAGGAAACCCATGCCCCTACCCGCCGCCGATATTGAACGCATGATCCGCACCGCCTTCCCGGGCGCCGAGGTGCGGCTGGAAGACCTCGCCGGCGATAACGACCACTATCGCCTGACCGTAATCTCCGAAGCCTTCCGCGGCAAAACCCGCGTAGCGCAGCACCGCATGGTGTTCGACGCGCTGGAAGGCAAGATGGGCGCGGAGCTGCACGCGCTGGCGCTTTCCACCTCCGCCCCCTGATTTATCTACCCAAGAAGGATACCAATATGACCGACAATCCCATCTTCGACATCATCCGCAAAGACATCAACGAAAACGATGTTGTGCTGTACATGAAAGGCAGCAAGAAAATCCCGCAATGCGGTTTCTCCGCCACCGTGGCGCAGGTGCTGGAGCGCGTGGGCGTGAAGGACTACAAGGACATCAACGTGCTGGCCGACGCGGAAATCCGCGAAGGCATCAAGCAATTCTCCAACTGGCCGACCATCCCACAGCTTTATGTCAAAGGCGAATTCATCGGCGGCTGCGATATTGTGCGAGAGATGTTCCAGAGCGGGGATCTACAGGCGCTGCTGAAGGAAAAAGGCGTGGCGACGGCGGCCTAGCGCCGGTCTTCCAGCCTGCCGGTGACGTATTTATGCAGGATGCTGGCAATTAGCGTCTGATACGGCATTCCCTCCTCGGCGGCGCGCATTTTCAAGCGCATGACGTCCGCTTCGGATATACGCACATTGATGCGAGATGATTTGGCAAAATAGCGCCGGGCCGATTTTTCTGCTGCCACTACCCTATCGCGGCTGTCAGCTGCCGGTTTAAGCTCGCCTCGTTCATACGCAGCGATCATCTCCAGGTCCGCATCGTCTTCAAATTCCACCTTCTTAACCATTATCCTTTTCCTTTCTGCGCTTAGTCGCTTTGCGGCTCGGGTAAATCGTTTTCAGAAAAACGCTTCCTTCCTGCTGTATGTAGGGCACCAAATAAATATAGCCTTTTAGTTCCACTTCAAACATATGCTGCGCAGGGTAGCGCTTACGGTCTGGATGAGGATAAGAAGCCATCAAATGACCATTTTCTATTAATGCAATAATTTCCTCGAAGCCAATCCCTCGCTGTTGCTTCAGCTGCTGACTCTTGTCTTTGTTAAAGAAAAAATCACAGTCATCCATCATAGATAAATTATACACAATGGATGCCTTTTGTCAACGAATCAGCCCACAAAAAACCCCGCCATGGCGGGGTTTTCGGATAATTCTTGTTTACCGCGAATAATATTCGATCACGAAGTTCGGCTCCATTACCACCGGGTAGGGCACTTCCATCAGCTTGGGGACGCGGATGAATTTGCCTTTGAGGTCGGCGGTGCTGAATTCGATGTATTCGGGAACCGAGCGCTCGGGGTTCTGGGTCATTTCCAGCACCACGGTCATCTGCTTGGACTTTTCGCGCACTTCGATTTCGTCGCCTTCCTTCACGGAATAGCTCGGGATATTGACTTTCTTGCCGTTCACGCGCACGTGGCCGTGGCTGACGAACTGTCGGGCGGCGAAGGGGGTCGGCACCAGGCCCATGCGGTAGACCACCGTATCCAGGCGGGATTCCAGCAGGCCGATCAGGTTCTCACCCGTATCGCCACGGCGGCGGGCGGCTTCTTCATAAATGCGGCGGAACTGGCGCTCGCTGATATTGCCGTAGTAGCCGCGCAGCTTCTGCTTTTCGCTGAGCTGCTTGCCGTAGTCGGAGGTTTTCTTGCGCTTGGTGGCGCCGTGCTGGCCGGGCGCGTAGGCGCGCTTGTTAAACGGGTCTTTGTCGCGGCCCCACAGGGAAACCCCGAGGCGACGGCTGATCTTGTATTTGGCGGCAACGCGTTTAGTCACGGCGGAAAACTTTCATTAGTATAAACGTTATAAGAGTCGGGCAGTTTACTGATAAAAACCGGCATGTCAACGGCTAAAGCCATTCTTTTTTCATGCCCGCGCCGCACTATTTACTTAACAAAAGGTGCGGCATATGCATATCATTTATTTATGTTTTTCCGCAAAAAACGCCGCCCCAACCCGATGCCCATGCCGCCGTGGATGAAATGGGGCGTGGCCGGGTTTATCCTGCTAATCATAACCGTACGCAGTCTGGCACCGCCCAGCAACACCCCTTCCTCCATCACCACGCTCAAAAACAGCATCGACCTGAAACCCTATGAAAAGGCGATAACGCGTCAGAAGGAGCCGGAAATTGAGGAATTGAAAGCCGGTAACGGCCCGCTGCTGCTCTGCGGCCAGCAGGTGCATTTGTTTTACCGACTGCACAAGGAAGGCGATGCTGCGCAAGCCGACGCCCCCGCGCCCGAGGCCACCCCTCTTTCTTTCCGCGTCGGCGCCGGCGAAGGCCCGCTGATTATCGAGCGCGGCATTACGGGCATGCGGGTGGACAGCATCCGCCGGGTCAGTTTCAGCCCGCCCCTGCCGCAGCATGTGCTAACGGGCCAGCCGGAAGCGGCGGATGAGCCGAACATCCAATCCATCGATATCGGCCTGGAGCGCACCGAGCCGGACTCCGCCCCACTGATGGACCAGCCGGACCATCTGCCGCTGCGCCTGTATGATATGCGCCCGGGCAGCGGGCTGGCGCTGCTCTGTGGGGAGGAACTGCCGGTTCACCTTACATTATGGGATGCGAGCGGAGAAAAACTGTTCGATACGCGCAGCGCAGAGCAGGCGCAGCCGCTTACCCTTCGCCCAGGCATGGGCCAGCTTCCGGCAGGGCTGGAGCTGGGCGTGATCGGCATGCAGCCGGGCGGACGGCGCACGATTATCCTGCCGCCGGAATGGCAGAAACCGATGGATGAGAGCCATAATTTACTTGTGCAAAGCGATAGCCCGTTTCATAAGCTTGAGCTTCCGCGCCGCCAGCTGATCGTGGCGGATGTGGAATATATCTCCACGCAACACCGCCCTAATAAACCGTAAGAGTTATTCATGCCTTTCATTGCCGATAGATTAAGCCGCGTAAAGCCTTCCCCCACTCTCGCCGTCACCGCCCGCGCCGCCGAGTTGAAAAGCCAGGGCGTCAACGTCATCGGCCTTGGCGCCGGCGAGCCGGATTTCGATACGCCGGAGCATATCAAGGCCGCCGCCATTGAGGCGATTAAAAAGGGCGAAACCAAATACACGCCCGTTGCCGGCACAGCGGCGCTGAAAAAAGCCATCTGCGACAAGTTCAAGCGCGAAAACGGGCTGGAATACGCCCCTAGCCAGATCGTTGTTACCAACGGCGCAAAACAGGTGATTTTCAACGCATTCGCTGCTACTCTTAACGCAGGAGATGAAGTCATCATCCCCGCCCCCTACTGGGTCTCCTACCCGGATATGGTGCTCTTTGCCGAAGGCACGCCGGTGATCGTGGAATGCCCGGAGGCGCAAGGCTTCAAGCTGACGCCGCAGGCACTGGAAAAAGCCATTACGCCAAAGACTAAATGGCTGATACTCAACTCCCCTTCAAACCCTACCGGCGCGGCCTATACCAAAGACGAGCTGCGCGCGCTGGCGGACGTGCTGCTGAAGCACCCGCAGGTGCATGTGGTGGCGGACGATATTTATGAGCATTTATCGTATGATGGCTTCCGCTTTTACAGCATCGCCCAGGTGGAGCCGCAGCTGCTGGCGCGGACACTGACCGTTAACGGCGTCTCCAAAGCCTATTCCATGACCGGCTGGCGCATCGGCTATGCGGGCGGGCCGAAAGAGCTGATGGCCGCCATCAGCGATATCCAGTCCCACTCCACCTCCAACGCTTGCTCGATCAGCCAGGCCGCCGCCGTAGCGGCCCTCACCGGGCCGCAGGAGTTTTTGAAAGGGTGGCGCGACAGCTTTGCTCAGCGCCGCAATCTGGTGGTAAAGGCCATGAATGCCATTCCCGGCATCACCTGCCAGACGCCGGAAGGCGCGTTTTACGTGTTCCCCAGCATGAAGGGGTTGCTTGGCAAAACCACCCCGAAAGGCGATAAAATCGCATCCTGCACCCAGTTCTGCGACTATCTGCTGAACGACGCGCACGTGGCGGCAGTAGCTGGCAGCGCCTTCGGCCTGGGCGGGCATTTCCGCATCTCCTACGCCACCTC
>CAYPEF010000093.1:0-9276 GCA_964409675.1 uncultured Rickettsiales bacterium
ACAAGTTCGAATACCGTCGCGGCTACAAATTCTCCACCTACGCCACCTGGTGGATTCGGCAGGCCATCACCCGCTCCATCGCCGACCAGGCGCGCACCATCCGCATCCCCGTGCATATGATCGAGACCATCAACAAGATCGTGCGCACCTCCCGCCAGATGCTCCATGAAATGGGCCGCGAGCCGACGCCGGAAGAACTGGCCGAGCGTCTGGTGATGCCGCTCGACAAGGTGCGGAAAGTCATGAAAATCGCCAAGGAGCCGGTATCGCTTGAAACCCCCATCGGCGACGAGGAGGAGTCGCACCTCGGCGACGTCATCGAGGACAAAAACGCCGTGCTGCCACTCGACGCCGCCATCCAGAGTAACTTACGCGAAACCACCACCCGCATCCTGGCCACCCTCACCCCGCGCGAAGAACGCGTGCTGCGCATGCGCTTCGGCATCGGGATGAATACGGATCATACGCTGGAAGAAGTGGGGCAGCAGTTTTCGGTCACGCGCGAACGTATCCGGCAGATCGAGGCAAAAGCGCTGCGGAAGCTGAAGCATCCGAGCCGGAGCCGGAAGCTTCGGAGCTTTTTGGATTATTAAAAATCAGGCATGCATGATTGCCGGATTTCCATGAGAAATCAGGTATATGTCTGCACCAACCTGTTATTGTCATTCCGGACGGAGCGAGGATCCCCCCTTCCGCACGGAGAGTAAGCTCAAATCCCTCATTGCATTCGGGATGGCATATTCCTTTGTTTTTCTTCTATCTTGTCATTCCCGCGAAAGCGGAAATCCATCCCTCTATTGAAGGGCAATGTCCGGATGCCAGTGAAAGCCGACACGACAAGTATTTCTTCGGCCCGGGCCATAGGAAGTTTATACAGGCGGGGCACGTGAGGACGGTATCGCCGAACCCCTAGGGCTAGCGGTTTTTCTCCGCATCACCCGTTCCCTGCCGCATCCGGTATCTTCCAACGGATGCATTTCATTGAGCGCTCAATGAGGGACAGTATGCAGGGAATGAGCGAGGCCGGAAGGGGATTTTTTATCTGTCGTCCTCGGCGATGCGTAGCATCGTCCGGGGACCCATCTCTCATAGGGCGCAAGCGGAGAGATGGGTCCCCGGACAGCGCGATGCGCTGCCGAGGACGACGGGTAAAGGGCTTGCGTCGCCGATGCGGCGGGAGAGATGCCCGGGGCAAGCCCGGGCATAACGTGCAGGATTCTCCGGGTAAGGTCAGGCACAATATGCTTGTTTTCATTGACAAACCGCGCCGTTCGCTGTTCGATAGGCGCTTCTTTTTACCTGCGCACCGATATGACCATTACCACCCGTCTATTCACGACATTCTGCGGCGAACTCGTCGGCACTGACGCTGCCGGCAACCGTTATTACCGCCAGAAAGGCCCCGCCCACCGCAGCGACACCGACAACCGCAAGCGCGAAAAGCGCTGGGTGCGCTATGCGAACGCCACGTTCCTCGGCGAACTGCTTGGTGGCGGGTTGCCCGACCCCTCTCGCGTGCCGCCGGAATGGCACGGCTGGCTGCATTACACGCATGACGTGCCGCCCAGCCAGGCACCGGTCAAACATTACCACTGGGAAAAGCCCCCCATCGCCAACCTCACCGGCACACAAGCGGCTTACCTGCCGCCCGGCCATTTGCTCAAAGGCGGCCACCGCTCACCGACGACGTCGGATTACGAACCGTGGAAGCCATAGACGGCTGACGGCTGACGGCTGACGGCTGACGGCTGACGGCTGACGGCTGACGGCTGACGAAAGAATATTGTATTGTTATCTATCTGTCATCTGTCATCTGTCATCCGCCACTTGCCGCTTGCCACTTGCCGCTGGCCACTTTATAAAACCTTCATGCAGAAAAATCTGATCGAAACAGTAATGGGTGCGGTGGTGCTGGCCATTGCGGGCGGGTTCATGGTGTTTGCCTATGAAGGCAGCCAGATGCGTGTGCAGGACGGCTATGGCGTGAAGGCCAAATTCACCAACGCCACCGGCCTCGCGCTCGGCAGCGACGTGCGCATCGGCGGTGTGAAAGTGGGCACCGTGACCGACCTCTCGCTCGATCCCGAATCGTACGAAGCCATCTCCACCATGCAGGTGGCGCGCAACATCAAAATCCCTACCGACTCCACGGCGGCGGTGTCCTCCAGCGGTCTGCTCGGGGAGAAATTCGTGCAGATCACCCCGGGCGCGGATGAAAAAATGCTGGAGAATAACGGCATGATCAAGTTCACTCAATCCTCGGTGAGCCTGGAGGAACTGATCGGCAAATTCATGTTCAGCGGCGGCGGCGTCAGCAAGAACGGCCAGCCGCCAGCATCCGCCCCGGAAGCCGCGCCGCCCCCCGCGACGGAAGCGCCGGCAGCAGGCGCGCCCACCGCCGTCAATTAATCCGCCATGCGCCGCGCGCTCTGGCTCCTGCTGCTCAGCCCTGCCCTTGCAGGCCATGCACTGGCGCAGAATGCGGGAGAGCAGGAGGATCTTAAACATATCATCGCCAAAGCCGCCGCCCCGGAAAAAGCAGCGGGAAAGTCCGCCGGCAAGTCAGTGGAGCCGGTTTCTCCCGCCAATGCCGATACGCAGTTCAACGCCATCCGCCTGCGCGGGTTGAACAAGGTGACCGCGCGCATCTCCACGCTGGAAGCGCCGATTGGCACAGTGATGCGTTTCGGCAATCTGGAAGTTATTGCCCATCGCTGCTGGCAGTCGGCCCCGGAGGAACAGCCGGAAACGGCGGGCTTGCTGGAAATCCGCGAGCTGAAGCCGGACGAGCCGCCGCAGCGCATCTTCTCCGGCTGGATGTTCGCCTCCAGCCCCGCCCTCTCGGCGCTGGAGCACCCGGTGTATGATATCACGGTACTCTCCTGCAGTTCCATGCAGGCGGAAGAACAGTAAGCTTGGGATTGCTTACGCTGCCTTGCGGTGCATAAACGCATCACTATCCCCCGTGATATGCTTTACCCTTTTCTGTCATCCCCGCCTGCGCGGGGATGAAAATGTGTTATTTATTATAAATCCCAATCGCTTCTTTTATACTTTTAAACCCATCTCTTAAGAGCATCTCCGGCAGTTCGCGCTGAATGCGGGTGACCAAGCCAAAGCCTTGGTAGACCAGCGCTGAGTAGAGCTGCACCAGCGTGGCACCGCTGCGGATTTTTTCGTAGGCATCCTCCGCCGAAGCGATACCGCCAACGCCAATCAGTGGGATAGCGCCTTTCGTCAGCTTATGCATCTCGCGCAAGGCGTGCGTGGAGATCGCAAGGAGCGGCCCGCCGCTCAATCCCCCCTGCTCGCCCGCGTGCGCACTTTTTAAGCCTTCCGGACGGGCGATGGTGGTGTTGCTGATGATCAGCCCGTCGATGCGGTAGCGCAGCGCGAGTTCGGCAATGTCTTCGCGCGAGGCGGTATCCATATCCGGCGCGATTTTCACTAGCAGCGGCGGGCCGTTGGAAAGACGCGCTTCGCTGAGCGCTCGCAGTAGCGCCTCCAGCGGTTCGCGACGCTGTAAATCACGCAGGCCTTGCGTATTGGGTGAAGAGATATTGACTGTGATGTAGCTGGCCCATGCAGAAGCGGCGCGCAACATGGTGACATAATCCTCCACCGCATCCGTGCTGTCTTTATTCTTGCCGATATTGACGCCGAGGATGCCGCGCGGCGCGCCTTGCCGCGTCCGGTTCGCCTCCAGAGCCGCCAGGCCGCCGCTATTGAAGCCGAAGCGATTGATAACGGCCTCATCCTCTTTCAGGCGGAACAGGCGCGGGCGGGCATTGCCGGGCTGCGGGCGCGGCGTGATGGTGCCGACTTCCACGAAGCCGAAGCCTTGCGTGAACAGGGCGTTATAGGCTTCGCCGTTCTTGTCAAACCCGGCAGCAAGGCCGATAGGGTTGGGAAAATACAGGCCCAGCGTTTCCACCTGCAGGCGCGCATCCGGCGCAGTATGCGCGGACGGCAGCACGCCATGCTTCAGGGCAAGCACGGCGGCGCGATGCGCCATCTCGGCGGGCAGCGTGAACAGGGCCGGACGCAGGTAGCGGTAATAATCCATGGTTCCTCAGCGCGGCGCGGCGGGCTCCGCTTCGCTGAATATGGCAAGAAGCGTGCGGGCGCGCAACATCTCCTTCGGCTGGCCCGGCATGTCGGACGCCTGCGGCAGCGGCGGAAGGGCAGTAGTGGCGGCGCGGCGCGGCGCATCGGACGGGCGCGCCAGCAGCGGCAATGCATTGGCGGGCCGCGCAGTGCGCACGAAGGGACGCGAGCGGTCGAGCGGAAAGAATTTCGCGTTCGTATCGGCCATCGCTTCGGGCATACCGGACAGCGTGGCGCAGAGCGATAAAAAAAGCAGCGCAGTTTGTTTCATGAATTTCATTCCAGCAAGCAGCATGCCAATTAAGGGATTATAAATATTTTCCTGCTACGGATGCATGTGTACTCAAATAAGTGCGTTGACTCCTGAAGATTCACTTGGCAGGATTCCACGCATTCTCACTTCATGGTGTGCATGCGCTCCTCTCGCTGTTTCCTGCTGATCTCCCTGCTTTCCAGCACTGCGCTTCTGGCGCAGCAGCAGGCCTATGCGCAGGCCGACATATTTGACCGCGGCGGCAGCCGCATCGTCAGCACCAGCAATCCTTATCAGGAACGCAGGAATGCCCTGGAAAGACAGAAAAATTTTTCCCTGCAAAAAAAAGCGCCAGCCTCACACGAACCTGCAATTCCTAAAATGGCAACGCGCGTTGCCAGCCGCCCACTTCGCGTGCCGGTTCCCAATCTCCCGGTTGAGCATCCCCTGGACGTAGCGCGCAGCAACCTGCCGGTACGCATACTGGAAGTGCAGCTCAACGCGCCCCATCCGCCGCGAATCATGGACGACTCGGATGCCCCCTCGTCAGCGCCAGGGCATGAAACAGCGTCGGCGGTAGTTGGGCTAACAGCAGTTGCGGCAAAAGAAGTGCCACCGCCCGCACCACCGACGCCCGCTTTCACCGCGCAGAAGACGGCTCCGCCACAGGAAGAGTTGGCTGCCGCCGAAACGGTCGCTTCAGACGTGTCGAAACCAATCCCCTCCCTGAGTGCCATGCAAACACGCATCAGCGCCATGCTGGCAGCCAACAGCACACGTCTGCCGGAGCCGGAAGAGACACCCGCTATTCCCCAGCCGGAAACCGAACGTCCTGAAGTTCTGGAAGCCAAAGCGAAACCGATTGAAGAAACGGCGCCGGAATCGATTTTTACGCAGAAAGAATCCGCTAAAATTGCTCCCACCGTACCGGCACTTCCGCAACCAGATGCCCGTGAAGCGATCCAGCCCGCTAACTCACCGAAGGAAGCAACGATAGCAGAAGCAGAGCCGGAGCCCGTCCGCCAACCATCAGAAGCGGTGGAGGCGCAGGAAAAAGCTACACTGCATGAAATCGCCAGCCTGATGGAAACCACGGCAGCCATGACCCCGTATCGCGCATCGGCCACAGCGCCGGATGCAGCTAAGAAGCACGTGTCCAGGCCGCCTGTAAAGCCCACCGAGCATGTAACCACCGCCGCCGTGGCTGCCGCTGAGGCTTCTCCACCGCCGACACCTGCCGTTACAGGCGAAAAAACACCCCCCGTAATGACAGCGGCAGCCGCACCGGAAACGCCCGCCCCTGCCGCATCCTCTCAGAAAATAGTGCCGCTGCCATGGCTTGTGGCGGATGCATCAAAGCAGGCATCTCCCGATGCCACCCTACCGGCTGCAGAAGCCGAGGTTCCGACTGCAACCAAACAGACACCGGACGCTTCGTCGCCATCTTCGGCAGAAGCTCCCCCTTCGTCTGAATCACAGGTCGCCGAAACCGCCGCGGAGCGCATGGAACCCACCATGCAGATAGCCGCCAAGGTAGAGAAGGTTGACGTGATTAATCCGGTAGCGCCGCAGGCCGCCGCCGTTCCGGAAACATTCGCAAAAGCCGAGCCCGCCGCTCCGCCTGCCAATATCATCAGCAGCCCGGACCCGCTCTTTGTGGTGAAGCGCTCCAGCCAGAACGGCGAGTCTAACACTGAAATCACCTCCACGCCGCCCGCCGCGCTGGCCGCGCTGACTCCCGCCGCCGGCGGCGAGGCGATGCCCCTGCCCGTGCCCGCCATTACGCCTCCTCCGGTGCCGGCAACGGCGCAGGCCGCACCTGCTGTTGCCATTCCCGAGACTTCCGAACCTGCGCCGGCCCTCTCCGGCGAATCGCGCAAGATACTGGCGCGCGTGCCCTCGCGCATCGACAGCCCGCCCGCGCATGAAAAAGGCAGGAAAGTGAAAATCAACCGCCAGCATCAACTGGAAGACGTATTCAACCCGGACGACACCGACAAACCGCGCACGCATGAGGCTCTTGGCATCAAAATCGACGTGCGCCAGCCGAAGCTGAACAGCAATTACGAACTGGAGAAAGCCTATAACGCGCTGCTCTCCGGTCAGTCCCCGACAGCCATTGATATCTACCGCAACATCTTGGCGCAGGAACCCAATAATACGCAGGCGATGTTCGGCCTCGCTACCGCCTATCAACGCGCCGGGCAGCTGGAAAAAGCCCGCCCGCTCTATGGTGAAATACTCAAGATCGATCCCGATAATGCCGCCGCGCTCAATAATTTCCTCATGCTGGCCGCCGACGAAGCGCCGGACGATGCGCTGCAGCAGTTGCAGGCGCTGGAGCAGCGCAACCCTGATTTCAGCCCGATTCCGGCCCAACTGGCGGTGCTCTACCAGAAGCGCGGCCAGTTGCCTGAAGCCACCGATGCCATGCTGCGCGCCGTAGCGCTTTCCCCGGAAAACCTGACCTACCGATACAACCTGGCCGTGCTGTTTGACCGCCAGAAAAAGCGCGCCGAAGCGGCTGATCTCTATAAACAATTGGTGGATGCTCATTTAAAGGGCGAAAAAATCCCGAATATTCAGCAGATTCAGGAAAGATTAACCTTTTTGCGGTCTAATCATTAAAGCAAACGTAGATGCTGGGCGGTAAGGAATAGATGACGGCATACGCCGTACTTCTTCTTTACCGCTCACTGTCTGCACTTCACCCGCCATCAGCGACCGCCATGGAAATCACCGACCTACTGATCGCCACGCAGAAAAACAAGGCGTCCGACCTGCACCTCTCCACCGGCAACCCGCCGATTTTGCGCCTGCACGGCGAGATCGTGCCCTATCAGGGCAGCGCCCTCAGCGGCGATGAAATCAAGCATATGCTCTATTCCATCATGACCGAGCAGCAGCGCGCCGAATATGAGCGCGAGCTGGAGATCGATTTCGCCATATCGTTTGGCGAAGACATGCGCTTCCGCGTCAATGCCTTCAATACCGCCAACGGTCCGGCGGCGGTAATGCGAAGCATTCCGTCCCGCATTAAGTCGCTGGAGGATTTACAGGCGCCGGAAGTCCTTACCCGTTTGTGCGACCTGCATAAAGGACTGATTCTCGTCACCGGTCCCACCGGCTCCGGCAAATCCACCACGCTCGCCGCCATGGTGAACCATATTAATGAACATCAGGCCCGGCACATCCTCACCATCGAAGACCCGGTGGAATTTGTGCACCAGTCGAAAAAATCGCTGATCAACCAGCGCGAGGTAGGCAGGCACACCCACTCTTTCGCCCGCGCACTGAAAAGCTCGCTCCGTGAAGACCCGGACGTGATCCTGGTCGGCGAAATGCGCGATCTGGAAACCATCCGTCTGGCGCTTACCGCCGCCGAAACCGGACACTTAGTCATGGGTACGCTGCACACCAATTCCGCGCCCGAGACGGTGGACCGCGTGATCGACGTATTCCCTGCCGAGGATAAGGAAATGGTGCGCTCGATGCTCTCCGTGGCCCTGCAGGCGGTCATCACGCAGACGCTGCTGAAAAGCAAAGAAGGCGGCCGCGTGGCGGCGCACGAGATCATGCTCTGTACCCCGGCGGTGCGCAACCTGATCCGCGAAGGCAAGATTCCGCAGCTCTACTCCATGATCAAGCTTGGCCAGAAAATGGGCATGGTCACCATGCGCGATACCATATACGGCCTGCTGGAGCGCGGTGTCATCAGCGACGTGGTGGCCCGGCATGCGCTCGCCACCGGCAGCAAGGAAGAAGAAGAACTGCCCAAGGCCAGCGGCGACGCACCGTCTGCGCGCAAGACCGGCGGCGCTACGCTTCGCAACAGCAATTTCTAAAGGTGTTCCCGTGAGTGATGTTACGCTACGCTCCATCCTTGACCAGTTTATCGCGGCAGGCGCATCGGATTTATACTTAACTGTCGGCGCGCCGCCCAGCATGCGGCTGGAGAATGAGATGCGCCTGCTGGATGCCTCACCGCTTACCGAAAATACGGTGCGCGAATATTTGGCGCAGCTGGTGCCGGAAGACATTATCGACGAATTCGATTCCACGCTGGAATATAACTCCGCCATCCAGTGGAGCGAAACGGCGCGCTTCCGCCTCAATGCCTTTAAGCAGCGCCAGCATACCGGCATCGTGCTGCGCCGCATTCGAACCGTGGTGCCTACCATGGCCGAGCTGTCGCTGCCGGAGCAATACGCCAATCTGGTAATGGAAAAGCGAGGGCTGGTGCTGGTGGTGGGGCCGACCGGTTCCGGCAAATCCACCTCGCTTGCCGCCATGATCGAGCACCGCAACCAGCGCACGCACGGGCATATCGTCACCATTGAAGACCCGGTGGAGTTCATCCATGAACACAAGGGCTGCATCATCACCCAGCGCGACGTGGGCATCGATACCTATTCCTTCGGGATCGCCCTCAAAAACGCGCTGCGCCAGCGCCCGGACGTAATCGTCATCGGCGAAATACGCGACCGCGAGACGATGGAGCACGCCATCATCTTCTCCGAAACCGGGCATCTCTGCCTCGCCACCCTGCACTCGAACAACACCTCGCAGGCCATCGAGCGCATCATCAATTTCTTCCCCGAGGAAAAGCACCGCCAGCTTCTGCTGTCGCTGTCGCTCAACGTCAGGGGCATCCTCTCGCAGCGGCTGGTGCATAACGTGCGCAACCAGCGTTCGCTCGCCACCGAGATCATGCTGAACCAGGGCCTGATCCGCAATCTGATCCAGGAAGGCAAGATCAAGGAAATGAAAGAAATCATCGAGCGCAGCCGCGACCAGGGCATGCACAGCTTCGACCAGAATTTGCTCGACATGTGCATCGGCGGCGAAATCGAGGAATCCGTGGCGCTCGCCGAAGCCGACAACCCGGCCAATTTACGCCTCCACCTCACCCAGCA
>CAYPEF010000094.1:0-9100 GCA_964409675.1 uncultured Rickettsiales bacterium
GCCTGGTATCGGTTGATGACCAGGAAATAAAGCTGACACCTACCGAATATAAACTGCTCTGCACGATGGTGAAACATGCGGGTAAGGTCGTTACCCACGGCCAGCTGCTACGCGAGGTATGGGGCAAGCATTCCACCGAACAAGGCCACTACCTGCGCATCTATATGCAGCACCTACGGCAAAAACTCGGCGATGATGCGTTAAATCCGCGTTTCCTCGTTACCGAAACAGGAATTGGCTACAGACTGAAATCTTAATCGTATCATTTCGGGATAGCTTGAGTTGGGGCTATAACCAAATCATCGCTGGTATAAATTCATAAGCCTCAGTATCATGACATGCATCTTAACAACGATGCATTGCCGATGCTATTTAATCCAAAAGCAGCACGACTTACTTTCAACCGATTGCGCGACATAGCCATTACCTCCAAACCCCAACTCAAGGGACAATTGGATGAGTGCCTGCGCGGGAAGGCGCTGCAGCAGGACGTCTATTTGACATGCCAGAAAACGGAAAGTGATCAGCGCGCGTTCGATGGTGCCATAAATTTGTGGGATGAACGCATCGAAAGAATCGACCAGGCAGCCTATCGCACCATCCGCGAAGAATTGCTGCTTACGGAAGGAATTTACGGATTCGGCACCCCGCTGCCGGTAACGCCACAAAGCCCCATCGAGGTAATTCCTCCTAATTATTGGCTATTTCTGGAAACAAACACGGAAAAAGCGGAAGCATTCGGTCATAGGCTGCATTATGTGGGCGTCTTCTTTCAAAGAAAAGAGGATGTGCCGTCCGATACCATCGCATTGGTGAAAGCGCGCCAGAGTAATACGGCTATAGCTACGCCGGAGGTAGATGCACCACCAAAAGAAAAAGTTAATGGCAGGCCTAGCTATTACACATCGCCTTATCTCCAGTTAATGCTGGAAGCAGCCGAACATTTTAATATTAACGAAACCAATCCGCCGATGAAGAAAGATATCACCGGCTGGTTTAAAGAGAAATCTGCAAAAAAAGGCATCGAGCTTTCGGAACGCATGGTAGAAATTCTGGCCACCGCCATCCGACCACCCGAATCGCAAAAAGGTGGGTTAAAAGCACAATCCAAAATCATCCAACGGGGTGACGCCGTTAAGCAGCCGCAAGACGCTTAACGCGAAAGTATATCACCCACCAATAGCCGCAGTTTTCCTTGTTAGAAGGTGGGTAACACCCTGGGCGTCACCCTTTAACGCCGCCACGGTTGCGCCTTTGATTTGAATGCTTTTTTGACGTTCCACTGGTCTCCGATGATCACGCATCATGGAGATACAGCATGACACATTCCGACCCACAAAATGACCGGCTGCTGCCACCGGAAGACGCCGCCAAATATCTTGGCGTTGTCGAAAATACCTTATCAGTCTGGCGCAGCACTGGCCGGTATAACTTGCCTTACATCAAGGTCGGGCGATTGGTGAGATATCGGCTTTCCGACCTGCAAGCATTCCTGGTGCGTCACACCCATCTCAAGGGCGACGCGCATGAGTAAAACATCCTCATTCGCCAGCCTGCGGGAGTTGGGTTTTAGCGTTTTTCCACTTCAACCGCGCGGCAAGAAACCGATCAGCAGCTGGAAGCACTACCAAACCGAACATGCCAATTTGGCGCAATGTGCAGAATGGGACAAGGCCTGCCGTTACAATATCGGCATCGCCACTGGCGGAATATCTGATTGCTTTGTGTTGGATATCGATGGAGAGCAAGGCCATGAAACACTGGCAAAATTAACGGCGCAATATGGCGAACTGCCCGAAACGCCGACCGTCAAAACTGGGCGCGGGTTACATTATTATTTTCAATACCCTCGCTATCATATCGTGCGCAATCTTGCCGGGAAGGATGCACATGGTGTGCCAATGCCCGGCATCGATCTGCGCGCCGACGGTGGGTATGTTGTAGCGCCACCGTCAATTCACCCTAACGGCAAGCCGTATGAATGGCTTAAACATCCCGATGATCTTGCAATGGCGGAAGCGCCGGATTGGCTTCTCGACCGTATTGCAGTGGATGATGATTTGCTTCCAATCCCAGAAAACGATGATCTTTATGCCGATATTCCTGCTGAATCGCGCCCAGCTTCTTATGTCGAAGCGGCGCTTGCCGGAGAGTTGGCAACATTACGTGCGGCTGTGGAAGGCCAGCGTAATGATGCACTCAATAAAGCAGCTTTCAGCTTGGGCCAACTTATCAACGCGGGGCTGGATGAACATCGTATTGTTAATGAGCTGACAGGTGCCGCCCGCGATATCGGCTTGGATGATGAGGAAATCGGCGTAACGCTTCAAAGCGGATTAATGTCGGGCAAGGGAAATCCCCGCCAGAATACCAAACTCATCGCGCGCGTCACAGCAACCGGGCAAGATATGCGTGCCCAGCCGCTGGATGCGGTGGCTTCCGAGCATATGCAGTTCGCATTGAATGTGCTTCAGGCTTTCGGCGCACAAAACCTGATACATGCCATGACCAACATGTGGCATTGGGATGATTCCGGCGTATGGGTTCAGATCGATGAGCGCGAGATAAAAAAGGTGCTTCACCGCGTCGCCAGCACCCACCCGAAAGTAAGCAAGAATTTCATCGCCGCCGTTCTCGAGATCGTCAAAACCGAGGCTACCATTAAGGATTCACTATTTGACCGCCATGATGACATGGTGATCAATTGCCGAGGCGGAGAATTATATTTGAGCGACGGGCAATGGGCACTCAAGCCAGCTAGGCACGAATCCTACATGACCGTGCAATTGCCTGTAGTCCATGATGCCAGCGCCGATGCGCCGCGCTTCCGGCAATTTTTGGGTGAAATATTTGCGGGTGATAATGATGCCCAGCAAAAAGCGCAAGCCGTGCTGGAGATGATGGGCTATTCCATGCTCCGCACATGCGCGTTTGAGCGGTTTATTATCCTGATCGGCGCGGGCGCGAATGGTAAATCCGTATTGCTTAAAGTGCTGACGGCGCTGCTGGGCTATCGAAATGTTACAGCGGTTTGCCCATCCCAATTTGATAATCGATTCCAGCGCGCGCATCTGCATGGCAAGCTCGCCAATATTATCAGCGAATTGAATGAAGGCGGAGAGCTGGCCGATGCGACGCTAAAGGCAGTGGTTAGTGGGGAGATCATTACCGCCGAGCATAAACACAAGCCGCCGTTTGAATTCCGCCCATATTGCACTTGCTGGTTTGGCACCAACCACATGCCGCAGACGCGGGATTTCTCCGATGCCATTTTCCGCCGCGCCATCATTCTTACTTTCAATCATAAATTCGAGGGTTCGGCATGTGACCCGCATCTATCCGATAAGCTGATTGCCGAGTTGCCCGGCATCTTCAATATGGCGCTCGATGCCATCGCCGGTGTTATTGCGCGCAAAGCGTTTACCGATCCACCATCCAGCATTGATGCTAAGCAACATTGGCGCATGGAATCCGACCAGGTAGCGCAATTCTTGGAAGAATGCTGTGAATTGTCTAAGGATCATCATAGCGTTTCGCATGATATCTATGCCCGCTACCAATTATGGGCGAAGGAGGCAGGCAGCGCACGCCCGCTTAACCGCAAAAACTTTACCAGCCGTCTCCGGCGCTTTGGTGTCGAGCCATATAAAGGCGCAGGCGGCAAACGCATGTTGCATGGCATTCGCGTGGGAGGTCAGGCATGAGTGGCGCGAGTGGCGGTTCCTCTTACTACACCCCATACATCAGCATACGCCCGCTCGTGTGTTTACTTGCAGTGGGAACACCCGCCACTTACGCCACTACCGCCCTGACCGGAGGTTGGTATGGAGCTTGACCAATCCCTGCTGGATCGCAAGCCCGATGAGCTGACACAGACCGAGCTTTTCGCGCGAATTGTCTACAAAATCCGCCGCAAATACGACTTTCAAATCAGTGAGATGGAGGCCATAGCCGCAGCACGAAATCTCATCGGTTTTACGCAAACACTACTTGAACTTGGCAAGCATAGCGGTAATGTCGAGCCATGAGCCGCAAAATTGTCCCATTTGAAGAATACAAGCCGAAAGGTCTGAAAAAGGCCATCATACTGGCGCGCGTCTCCACGAAAGACCAGGAGGAAGGCTATTCCATCGCGGCACAAAAGCACCGGCTGCAGCAATATTGTGAGCGCAAGAATTTAGAAATCATTCGCACGTTTGAATTGGTGGAATCCTCCACCCATGGCGACCGTAAAGATTTCGCCAAAATGATCGATTTCATTCGCAAGCAACGCGAATGTGTGGCGTTAGTGGCGGATAAAGTGGACAGGGTTCAACGTAGCTTCAAAGAATTTCCGATGCTCGACGCCTTGATTCAAGAAGGTAAGCTGGAGCTACATTTTAATACCGAGAATTACATCATTCACCGCGAATCCGTTTCCCAGGAACGGCTGATGTGGAGCATCGGTGTGGTGATGGCACAAAGCTATGTCGATTCCCTGCGTGATAACGTGAAGCGCAGCTTTGACCAGAAAATACGCACCGGCGAATGGATTGCCACTGCGCCGGTTGGCTATATGAACGCTAAGGATGCCCGTGGGCGTGGCATGGTAGTGGTGGATGAAGATCGGGCGCTGTTGGTGAGGCGCATGTTCGAAGAATATGCCACTGGTGGCTATACGCTGGGCGAAATGGTGCATAAAGCGCGGGAATGGGGTTTACGCAATGCGCGCGGCAAACAGGAGCCGCTCGTGCGCTCCCAGGTGCATAGGCTTATCCAGAACCCGTTTTACTACGGCGAGATGGAAGTGAAGGGTAAGCGTTATCCGCATGTCTATACACCGTTGATTACCAAAGACCTATATGACCGCTGTCAGGCAATTCGGTTAGGCTGGCATAAAAAGCCGTTTGCCTATGCCGCTAAGGATTTCATATTCCGTGGATTAATTACCTGTGCCACCACCGGCAAAACCGTTACCTCCGATACCAAAACCCGCAAATATCAAAACGGGAATATGGCTGAATTTACCTATCTGATGTGCTGGAACCCCGAAGATTCGACCAAGCGTATGTGGGTGCGCGAAGATGTCGTTCTGGCCGAGGTGGAGCAGGTATTTAAGAATATGGGCATCGATGACGATATTTACGACGATGTGATCGCCTATGCCCAGAATACCTGCGATATCGAAAAGGGTTTTCATAAAAGGCAGATGCGGGAAAATGCCCGTGAGATTGAAACCATTCAGGAAAAGCTCAATAAGCTGATGGACTTGCTGCTTGAGGGTTCTATCGAAAAGGCTGAGCATGATGAGAAACGCAACTCGCTCAAAAGCAGGCGGGATGAGCTGACCAACATGATTAATAGCTTCCACGGCGCAGATGATGGCTTCCGCGACGCGGTGGTGGATATGCTGCAATTGGCCAAGAAAGCCCATGAATATTTCATAGGTTCGAACAACGAGGGCAAACGCCGCCTTATCAATTTCGTGTTTTCGAACCTGTCCCTAAAAGGCGACAAACTGGCTTACAGCCTAAGACAGCCCTTTGACCGGTTTATCAATGCGGTCAAAATTGAAGAATGGCGTGCCCGGAGGGATTCGAACCCCCGACCCTCAGCTTAGAAGGCTGATGCTCTATCCAACTGAGCTACGGGCACGCGGCGAAAAAGCGTCTGGCACATCCGGTATGAGGATGGAAGAGCCAGAGGCGATGGCGGAATCATATCCGCCGCAGCGAGCGTCCACAAGCGCTATAAGCGGGCAGGTTCTATTGCCCCTTGCTGGCGCGCTCCACAGCTTCCATGATCACTTTCATCGCCTCTTCCGGGCCGCCCCAGCGCACAATTTTCACCCATTTTCCCTTTTCCAGGTCCTTGTAATGTTGGTAGAAATGCGCGATCTGTTCGCAAAGAATCGGCGGCAGGTCTTCGTAGGAGCGCACTTTTTCATAAAAAGGGTGCAGCTTGTCCACCGGCACGGCGAGGATTTTCTCGTCGCCACCGGATTCGTCTTCCATCAGCAGCACGCCGATGGGGCGGCAGCGGATCACTGCGCCGGGCACCACCGGAGTTTCGCCGGCTACCATCACGTCGCAAGGGTCGCCGTCGGCCGATAAGGTGTGCGGGATGAAGCCGTAATTACAGGGATAAATCATTGAGGTATGCAGGAAACGATCCACGAACAACGCGCCGGATTCTTTGTCGATCTCGTATTTCACCGGCTCGCCGCCCTTGGGTATCTCGATGATGACGTTGATATCGGACGGCGGATTCTTGCCGGTGGAAATTTTGCTGATATCCATAGGTTTAGTGCTTCCTGACAGGGTGAAGAGTTAAGAAAGGCGGTTCATACCCTGAATCCGGCCGGTTTCGCAATCATTAAATCAGCCCGCCGGAAGAAAATAATTAACAGAAGCAAAAAACACTTAATTTCGCGCTTTTTATCTCATGCAGCACCTTCATGGATTAACGAAAAATTAAATGCGTTGTTATAAGGTTAAAACTCTCTTCGGCCATCCCTTGTAAAGCGATAATAACACCCTATGAAAACTCTTAAAATCAGCGCTCGTTTAACCTTAAGTGTTGCTTTATTCGTCATTCCCCTGGCCCTGCTGCTTTATTACTATACCGGCGAGATCACCAAGCAAATCGATTTCGCGCAGCAGGAGAAGCTTGGAAACCAGTATCTCCGCCCGTTAATGAAGCTGATGGCGGATGTGGACCGTCACCAGATCGTCCTGCTGAACCAGCATCCGGATGCGCAGGAAGCCGCTAAGACCAAAGCGCAGGTAGATGAAGATATCCGCCAGTTGGAAGCAACGCAGGAAAGCATTGGCACCGCGTTGCAATTTACCGATGAAGGCCTGAAAAGCCGTAAGCGCGAACAGCTGACTATTCCTAATCTGAAAGCGAAATGGGAAGCGCTGGCAGCTGGCGGCAAGGATAATACTGCCCAATACCAGGCTATTATTGACGATATCAAAGGCATGGCCGCCCACGCCGGCGATATGTCTAATCTTATCCTCGACCCCGACCTGGACAGCTATTATACCATGGACGCCACACTGGTGGCGCTGCCACAAGGACTCGGCCGCCTCGGACAGATAACCGGCACGGTACTGCCGATGCTTGCCTCCGGCGAGATGACCAACGAACAGCAATTTACCGTTGCCACGTTCGCCGCCATGATGCGTGAATCTGACGTGGCACGCATCGACGGTGACATGAACACCGCCTTCAACGAAGACGCTAATTTCTATGGCGAGAGCACAACGCTGAAAAGCAAGGTCCAGCCGAAGCTCGATGCATACAAGGAGGCAAGCGAAGCATACGCCGCTTCCCTGATGAAAATCGCCGCTTCTGTCAGCAATGTGTCGCCTACCGCCATGCTTACGCAGGCGGAAACCCTGCGCCACACCACCTACGAACTCTGGGTCACCGCCACCGACGAGCTGGACGTTCTGCTGGATAAGCGCATTGAGAATTTTACCGACCAGCGCAATAAAACGCTGATCGAAGCCTTACTTGCTATCGCGCTTGCCTTTGCATTTTTCTGGTATGTCATTCGCAGCATCCACCGACCGCTGCTTCAGCTGCAGAAAGCCATGGTGGAAATAGCCGACGGCAATCTCGACTGCCCCGTTCCCGGATTGCAGCTGAAAGACGAAATCGGCGATATGGCGCGCACACTGGAAGTGTTCAAGCAAGCCTCGCTGGCCGCGCGCCGCATGGAGCGCGATAGGTTAAAAGACAGCGAAACCAAGCAGGAACGCCAGAAATATACTGAAGCGCTGATTGAGGAATTCCGCAAAAAAGTCTCCGGACTGCTGCAGGGCGTTTCCATGGCCGCCGATGCAATGAACAGCACGGCTGAATCGCTTATCCAGTCGGCGGATTCTTCTACCACAAAAGTATCCTCCACCCGTCACCTGACGGAAGAGGTGAGCTCCAACGTCACCACCGTGGCGGCGGCGGCGGAAGAATTATCTGCTGCCATCAATGAAATCTCCTCGCAGGTTACGCGCTCTACCAGCGTCACCGGCGATGCCGTATCCAAAACGCGCGATGCCGACACCGCCGTGCATGCGCTCACCGACGTATCGCAGCGCATCGGCGAGATCATCAGCATGATTGAGGATATCGCCGGGCAGATTAACCTGCTGGCGCTGAACGCCACCATCGAATCCGCGCGCGCCGGTGAGGCGGGCAAGGGCTTCGCCGTGGTTGCCGCCGAAGTGAAAAGCCTCGCCATGCAGACCGGCAAGGCCACAGAAGAAATCGCCTCGCAGATTTCTGAAGTGCAGAAAGTGGCGAAAGACGTAGTCAGTGCCCTCAGCCAGATCGACGGCTCCATCCGTCAGGTGAACGACATCACCACCACCATCGCCGCGGCGGTGGAGGAGCAGGGGGCCGTCACGCGCGAGATCGCCATGAACATCAACAAAACCTCCAGCCAGGTGCATGAAGTCTCGGGCACGATGGTGGAAATGAACTCGGTCACCACGACCACCACCACCGAAGCCCGCAACGTGTTGCACGCCGTGCATGAATTCACCGACCGCTCCCGCCTGCTGCAGGAAGAGCTGACAAGCTTCCTCGAAGGCATCAGCAAGGTCGCCTAACTCCGGCAGGGGCAGGGGATGCATTGGCAGTCCGCCGATCTTTCCCTGCTGCTGCACCACCTGCCCAAGGCCGTGCAGGATTTACTGCACCATGAAAACAAGGCGCTGGTGCGCGCCCATCTGCCGCTGCTGAAGCCCGCCCCAGCGCTCTCGGTGCCGGACACGCTCGGCATCTCCCTCGAAAAAACGCTCGACCCGATGGTGCAGCGCTCGGCGCAGAATATCGGCCTGCTGCTGCATGACTATCTTGACCAACTTCCCGCCATTGATGCAAGCGGCCCGGAAGCCGAAGCCCTGCTGGAGCACTGGCGCGAGCTGCTGCTCACCCAACCGCAGCGCCTCTCCACCGCCCACCCCAGCCACTGGCACGAAGAAAAACTCAAAGCCTTCTGGCGCGACCGCCTGCTCGCCCACCACGCCCCCCTCAAAGACCACCCCTTCACCGCCGCCTGGGACGACTGGCACCACCTCTCCGCCATCACCCCCGACCCCATCACCCCGGC
>CAYPEF010000095.1:0-8673 GCA_964409675.1 uncultured Rickettsiales bacterium
AAAAGTCGTCATCTCCGGAATGCTCGGCAACGGCCTGGAATGGTATGATTTCGCCATTTACGGGCAGATGGCGGCGATTATCGGACATTTGTTTTTCCCGCCCGGCAACCCGTCGGCGCAATTGCTGGCGAGTTTCGGCGTGTTCGCCGTGGGGTTTGTGTTCCGCCCGCTGGGAGCGGTGCTGTTCGGCTATATCGGCGATAAGTATGGGAGGCGCATTTCATTGGTGATCGCTATTTTGATGATGGCGATTCCCACCGGTTGCATCGGCCTGTTGCCCACCTACGCGCAGATCGGCATCTGGGCGCCTGTATTGCTAACGATAATCCGTATTTTCCAAGGGCTTTCACTGGGTGGGGAATTCTCCGGCTCGATTGCCTATATTGTGGAACATGCGCCGCCGCGTCGGCGCGGGCTGGCAGGCTCGGCCTCGCTGGTGAGTTTAGTGCTGGGATTCCTGCTCGGCACGGCGACGGCGCTGGCTACCGTGCATTTTCTGCCGGAGGCGGAATTTTTAAGCTGGGGCTGGCGCATGCCGTTCCTGTTTGGCATCATGATCGGTTTGATCGGCCTCTATATCCGCCGTTCCTGCACTGAAAGCCCGGCGTATGAGGAGGCAAAGGAAGGCGGCCATCTCTCCGCGTCTCCTTTGCGCGAAGCGCTCACCCATTACCCAAAGCCGATGCTGATTGCCTTCGCCAGCTACCTGACGGTGACCATGCCGTTTTACCTCACCAGCATCTATTTCATCTCCTTCACCGACACGCGGCTGGGGCTGGGGCGCACCAACGCCTTCATCATCAATTTCTCCGCCATGTCGATGATGCTGGCCGGCATGCTGATCGGCGCGATTCTCTCCGACCGCGTCGGCCGAAAGCGGGTGATGATGCCTGCCGCCGCGCTGATGTTCCTCGCCGCCTACCCGCTGTTCGCGCTGATGGACGGCGGCGATTTCACGCGCGTGCTGCTGCTGCAAATGGGGTTTGGCCTGCTGGTGGGCGTCTATGTCGGCCCCATTGCCGCGCTGCTGGTGGAGCTGTTCCCCACCTCCGTGCGCTATACCGGCATGGCGATTTCCTATAATATCAGCGCCGCCGCTTTCGGGGGCACTACCCCGTTCGTATGCGAATGGCTGATCCGCCAGACCGGCACTCCCAACGCGATTGCGTTTTACGTGATGCTGTGCTGCGTCTGCTCCCTGCTCGCCCTCTCACGCTACCGCGACCGCTGGCGGGAGCAGGTGCCGTGAACGGCTATATCGAGAAGCTGAAGCATAAAATCGCCCTGCGCATTGAGCCGGACAAAAAGCAGAAGCATGTGCCGGCAATGGAGATGTATCTGGTCATTGATGATGCATCCGCTGCGTCAATCCATATATTTATCACTAAGGACCAGTACGAGCTCTTCAAAGCCTTCTATCTCGAACATACGGATTATTACCGGCTTCCCGACAGCGACGTCTATTCCGCCACCGTCGAGCAGGAGGACGGGCGCTACTGGTTTACGCTCTGGGGAAAAGCCGGCGTGCCATACCGCGGCGGATTAACCTACCGGCTGCTGGAATTGCGGCTTCTGCTGAAGCGGGCGAATGTGCTGGATGAGGCGCAATCTGCCCACTTCGATCAGGCAATCCCCGGGTTTGTGCGCGCCGAATCGAAAACTTACGCATAGGCAACGCAGAATACTGGCAATGAATAAGGTTTTATTCTAGGATTTTACGCATGCGCCATTTTTATCTTTCACATCTCGTCACGCTTATCGGGCTGGTCCTGGCCTATCTCTGGGGGCAAACGGAAGGGCTGATCATTGCAGCATTGCTGATGCTGATGGAGATATCCCTCTCCTTCGACAACGCGGTGGTCAACGCCACCGTGCTCAAAGGCATGAGCCCGAAATGGCAGAAACGGTTTTTAACCTGGGGTATTCTGATTGCGGTATTCGGCATGCGGCTGGTGTTTCCGCTGGTGATCGTGGCGCTGGCTACCGGGCTGGGGGTGGTGGAAGTTACCCAGATGGCCTTCAACGACCCCGATAGCTACAGCCGCCATGTGCTGGATTCGCACATCGCCATCGCCGCCTTCGGCGGCATGTTCCTGCTGATGGTATTCCTGCATTTCATTCTGGATGAAACGCGCGATTTATTCTGGATCGGCATCATCGAGCGCAAGCTCGCCCGCCTGGGCAAGCTGGAATCGGCTTCTATCATGATCGCGCTTACCATCCTGCTTGGCATGCAGGGGTTGCTGGATGAGGATGAGCGCCTCACCTGCGTGGTCAGCGGGGTGATCGGCGTGGTGCTCTACGTGCTGGTGAACAGCATGACGGCGCTCTGCTCGGCCAACAGCGAGGAAGAAGACCGCGCCCTATCCAAGCACGTGCCGAAAACCATGGCCTATTCCGGCTTCATGGGCTTCATGTACCTGCAGTTGCTGGACGCCTCCTTCTCGTTGGACGGCGTGATCGGCGCGTTTGCCATGAGCAAGGACGTGGTGATTATCATGCTGGGCCTTGGCATCGGGGCGATGTTCGTGCGCTCTTTAACAGTGTATCTGGTGAAAAAAGGCACGCTGGATGAATATGTCTACCTGGAGCACGGCGCGCATTACGGCATCGCGGCGCTGGCGGTGATCATGCTGGTCAGCATGGTGCATGAAGTGCCGGAAGTGGTGACCGGGCTGGTCGGCCTCACCTTCATCGGCCTGTCGCTGCTCTCCTCCATCCGCTACAAGCGGCGGCGGAAATAAAGCCCTCCCTCTTGAGGGGGGAGGAGATGACGTCAAATAACGCTACCTTCTTCCCGGTTTCCTCGCTATTTCTGGTGATATGAGCATGGAATTACTCATCATCCTGCTGGCGGGCCTGTGCTTCGGCAGCTTCATTACGCTGGCCAGCTACCGCCTGCCGCGCGGGGAGGATGTGATTGTCCGGCCCTCCCGCTGCCCGCAATGCGGCACCAAACTTGGCGTGCGGGATTTATTTCCGGTGCTTTCCTGGCTAGCCAGCCGCGCCCGCTGCCGCCATTGCCAAAAACCCGTCCATTGGCGCTACCCGGCCACCGAGCTGGTAACAGCGCTGCTGTTCCTGCTGGCCTACCAGCGCCTTGGCATCGGCTGGCCATTGGCCTGCGTGCTGGGCCTTGCCGTGGGGCTGATGGTGATGGTGGTGGCCGATTTCGAGCATTACATTATTCCCGATGAGGTGCACTGGTTCCTCCTGCCGCTGGGCGTGGCGTATGGCATTGCTGTTGAGCGTGATTGGACGGAGATTCTCTCCGGCGCAGGCCTGGGCCTTGGCATTGGCCTCGCGCTTTGCTACGGCTATAAATTCCTGCGCGGACGCGAGGGTCTGGGTTTCGGCGACGTGAAATTCCTCGCCGTGGTCGGCACCTGGATCGGCGTATTGCCGATGGTGCCATTCCTGTTTCTCTCCGGCCTGCTCGGCATCGCCACAGCGCTCTTATGGCGGTTGCTGAAGCGGGGGGAATATTACCCGTTCGGTCCTGCCTTGGCGGCATCGTTATTCATCTGTGTGCTGTATCCGGAAGTGCCGGCAGCATTTTGGAATATGGGAGTGCTGGTGCGCACGCATCTGCAATAAAGGAAGAACATGAGCTTGTTGCATCTAACCCCGGTCATCCTGCCAATCACACCCGCGCAACGGGCACAGAAGAATGGTCATCTGGGCGGCGTGCTGTGGTTTACCGGCCTGTCGGGGGCGGGTAAGTCCACGCTGGCGCTGGCGCTGGAGCAGCGCCTGTTCGCGCGCGGCTGCCAGGTCTATGTGCTGGACGGCGATAATATCCGCCATAATCTCTGCAAGGATCTCACCTTCTCGCAGGATGACCGGCATGAGAATATCCGCCGTGCCAGCGCCGTGGCGGCGCTGTTCGCCGAGGCCGGGTTTATCGTTATCTCCTCCTTCATCACCCCCACCGAGCGCGACCGTGCCACCGCGAAAGCCAACGCGCTCTCCTATTACCGCAGCGTCTATATCAATGCGGATTTGAACACCTGCGAACAGCGTGACGTTAAGGGTCTCTACAAGCTGGCGCGGGAGGGAAAAATCCAACAATTCACAGGCATTTCCTCCCCCTATGAAATCCCCGCTTCCCCCGACCTCGCGCTCGATACGGTCAACCGGTCCATCGAGAAATGCGTGGCGCAGCTGGAGGCCTATGCGGAACGCGAATTCATCGCCCCGGCGCACATCTCCTCCCCCTGCAAGGGGGAGGATTAAGGTGGGGGTCCCTTACTCTCCTCCGCTATGCCGGTGCGGATGAAGGCGGATTCCCATCCTGCCTCCCCTTGCAGGGGGAGGGGTATATGAATGCTTTATAATTGACAGCCAGCCTCGCTTTTTGTAATATCCTACTTATCCGGTATGATTTAAACTGATCATATCCTTAATGCCCACCGGACCACTGGAGGCCTTTGTTGATGGAAAGGCACCACGCGTGGGCGATAAAATCCCCTTTTTCCAGGAACCGATCGACGCGCACCTCAAGCGCCTGAGCGAAAAGCGCGTGGCGGAGTTCGTGCAGGACTACGCCCATCGCCCGGACGGCACGCCGGACACGGCGCTGGAACAGCGCATCCGGCTGGAAGTCAACCGCCGCGCCTCGATGGGCCGCGAGCTGGATATTTATGAACCGATCCGCTGGACGGCACTCTCCTTCGCACTATCCGCCGCCGCCGGGGTGGGGATTAAAATGACCACCGATAAACATTTCTCTCGCCCGGCACTCACCACCCTGCTGATCAGCACCGCCATCAACTCCGCCATCCAGCTGGTGCGGTTGGTGCCGCGCTATGACGCCGGCCTGCATGGCGGGCTGGATACGGCGCTGGCCATGCATGCGTATGACCGCGAATGCCAAGCCCTTACCCATAACTGGGCAAGCCGCGTCCAATCTGCTGCGCCGGCCCCTAGCTGGACGGCAAAAGTTAGCGCACCGGCGGAAGAAGCTGTTTCCCCCACCCGCCTTATCTGATAAGGGGGGGGCATTACCCCATTTACAGTGTTTTTCTACATGCTTGCCTTCGGCTTTGCCTTCCCTGACCTTTACGCCCGCGATGGGCTGGTGCGTCTGGACGCGCATTTTACGGATTACCTGCGCATGCGCGACGTCGCATTGTTCAACCGCCTAATGCAGGCGCGCGCCGAGCCGGAAAGCGTAAATGAAAAAGACGAATCGGAGCTGCTGCTGGCGCTGGCGCCGGTTCTGGAATCCTACCTTGCCGAGCTGTTTTGCATTGAAGCGGAAGCCGAGGCGCTACACGCAGAGCATGCGCGCCTTAACCCACTCTATGCCTGCAAGCGCAATTTCGTGCAGCGCCGCGCCGCCAAAGCCATTCCGGAAGCGGAAGCGATGGCACTGGACGGTGATTCCCTCACTGCGCGCTTAAGCAGCTATTTCGGCAACGCATGGGATGAATTAACCTTCGCCACCCATGTCATGCCATGGCTGGACGCGCCCGAGCATGCAGAAAAACTGGAAGTGGCGCTGAAATACGCCGCCTGGGCGCTGCATGCACCGGAAGGACAGGCGCGCCATGTAAAAGGCGTGCTGTTCAAGCAGCCGCAGAAGCTGGATTTCGCCCATCTGGTGCCAGTAGAGACGGAAGTGCGGCACGGCGTGACCATGCTGAAGCTCTCCGGTAATCATTACCGCCACCGCGAAGGCTTCGCCCTCACCGACTCGCGCGGAAGCCTCATGCACGCGCTCGACCAGGCGCATTACTGCATCTACTGCGCCCATCAGGGCCGCGATTCCTGCTCCAGGGGCATGAAGGAAAAGACCGGCGGCTATAAGGTGAACCCGCTTGGCATCCCCCTCGCCGGTTGTCCCTTAAGCGAAAAAATCTCGGAGATGAACGAGCTGAAAAGCCAGGGGCTGGCGCTTTCTTCGCTGGCAGTGGTGGCGGTAGATAACCCCATGTGTGCCGGCACCGGGCACCGCATCTGCAACGACTGCATGAAATCCTGCATCTACCAAAAGCAGCAGCCGGTGGATATTCCCCTCACCGAAACCCGCGTGCTGGATGACGTGCTGAACCTGCCCTACGGCTTTGAAATCTATTCCCTGCTCACCCGCTGGAACCCGCTGAATATCCGCCGCCCAGTGCCAAGGCCCCCCAGCGGCTACAAGGTGCTGGTGGCCGGCATGGGTCCGGCAGGCTATACGCTGGCGCACCACCTCATCAATGACGGCCATACGGTGGTCGGCATCGACGGCCTGAAAATTGAGCCGCTGGATGCGCTCCTGAGCGGAGTGGATGCGGACGGCAAACCCACTGAATTCCTGCCGGTGAAAAATACATCTTCCTTACGCGAACCGCTCGACCGGCGCGTGCTGGCCGGCTTCGGCGGCGTGGCGGAGTATGGTATCACCGTGCGCTGGGATAAGAATTTCCTTAAAATGCTCCGCCTGCTGCTGGAGCGGCGCGAAGGTTTCTCACTGATCGGCGGCGTGCGCTTCGGCTCGCAAGTCACGGTAGAAAACGCCTTTGCGCTAGGCTTCGACCATATCGCCCTTTGCATGGGCGCGGGCAGGCCGACATTGCTTGGCATTGAAAACGGGCTGGCGCGCGGCGTGCGCACCGCATCGGATTTCCTGATGAGCCTGCAACTGACCGGCGCGGCGAAGGCCGATTCCATCGCTAACCTGCAACTACGACTGCCGGTGGTGGTGATCGGCGGCGGCCTGACCGCTATCGACACCTGCACGGAAGCGCTGGCCTATTACCCCGTGCAGGTGGAGAAATTCCTCCGCCGTTATGAAATAGTAAGCGCTGAAGCAGGAGAGGATACACTCCGCGCCCGCTGGAGCGCCGAAGAACGCGAAATTGCCGAGGAATTCCTCGCCCATGCACGCGCCATCCGCGCAGAGCGCGCGCAGGCCGAGCGCGAGCACCGCCAGCCGGATATCCTGTCGCTGTTGCGCCGCTGGGGCGGGGCCACCATGGCTTACCGGCGCAGCCTTGCCGATGCGCCGAGCTACCGGCTGAACCACGAAGAAATCGAAAAAGCGCTGGAAGAAGGTATCTTCATCGCCGAAGGTCTGGAGCCGCTGCGCGTGGAAGTGGATGCGTGGGGCCACGCCAGCGCCATCCAGTTCCGCCGTGCCGATGCTGCGCCGGTAACGCTGCCCGCCCGCGCCGTCCTGATCGCCGCCGGCACCAGCCCCAACACGGTGCTCGCGCGCGAGGATAATGCGATAGAGCTGGACGGAAAATGGTTCCGCGCAGTGGACGCCGAAGGCAACCCCGTTGCGCCCGAACGCTGCGCCAAGCCGCAAATCCCGCACGTGCTGATGCACCTCGCCCCGGATGGCCGCGCAGTGAGTTTCTTCGGCGATTTGCACCCCTCCTTCGCCGGTAACGTGGTGAAAGCCATGGGCAGCGCCAAGCAAGGCTACCCCTCCGTCAGCGCCATACTGGCGCGGCGTGCGCCCGTTAAAGCCCTCCCCCTGCAAGGGGGAGGGTTGGGTGGGGGTCCCCTTTTCCGCCAGCACGCTCCGGAATTAATCGAAAATGCGCGAAGCTTACGCAAAAACATGACCGATGCCAAGCGAAGGCTATGGCAGCTACTCAGCCGGGACCAATTAGAAGGATTCCGTTTTCGCAGGCAGCATCCAATAGGAAATTACATTGCTGATTTCGCCTGCACGAAGCAAAAACTGATCATCGAGCTGGACGGCGGCCAGCATGATACGCAGCGCGCATACGATGGAAAGCGTACAAAATTTTTGGAAGCGCAAGGATACCGGGTGCTGCGCTTCTGGAATCATGAGTTGTTGGAAAATGGTGAAGGGGTTTATTCGATTATTCAGAGTGCGCTGCTGACCCCCACCCCGCCCTCCCCCTTGCAGGGGGAGGGAGAAGCGGCATTCCTGGCATTCATCAACCGTAAACTCCGCGCCCGGGTGCATGCGGTGAACCGGTTGACGCCGACCATCGTGGAGGTGGTGCTGCATGCGCCGCTGGCGGCGGAGCGGTTCCAGCCCGGGCAATTCTACCGGTTGCAAAACTTTGAAACGCATGCGCTGAGAACACCCGACACTATCCTTGCCATGGAAGGCCTTGCCATGACCGGCGCGCATGCCGACCCGGAGCGTGGGCTGCTCTCCATAATTGCGCTGGAAATGGGCGGCTCGTCCGATCTGTGCGCCCATCTGAAACCCGGCGAGCCGGTGGTCCTGATGGGCCCCACCGGCGCGCCGACCGAGCTGCCCCCGGCGCAGACCGTCCTGCTGGCGGGTGGCGGGCTGGGCAATGCGGTGCTGTTTTCCATTGGCCGGGCGCTGCGCGAAATGGGCTCGAAAGTGCTCTATTTTGCCGGCTACCGCCACGCCAATGACCGCTACAAGGTGGAGGACATCGAAAAAGCCGCCGATATTATTATATGGTGCTGCGACCAAGGCGAGCTTTCCGCGCAGCGCCCACAGGATAAAGCGTTTCAGGGCAATATCGTGGAAGCCATGCGCGCCTATGCGGGCGGCATGCTGGGCGATGTTCCGATTCCGCTTTCGCAGGTCAATCACATCATCGCCATCGGCTCCGCCGGGATGATGAAGGCGGTGAAGGAAGCCCGCCACGGCATCCTCCAGCCCTACCTGAATCCGGACCATGCCGCCATCGGCAGCATCAACTCGCCCATGCAATGCATGATGAA
>CAYPEF010000096.1:0-8619 GCA_964409675.1 uncultured Rickettsiales bacterium
GTCAAGCGGCCCGATTTTTACGTCCCCAGCGGGCAGGATCAGGTTCGATTCATTCACCGACCGTACCACATCCATCACCGAGAGCTGATTAGCTTCGAGTTTCAGCGGATCGACGTAGACCATGATTTGCCGATAACGCCCGCCGAAGGGTTGCGGCACCGATGCGCCGGGGACGCTCGCCACCTGATTGCGCACGGTATATTGCCCCAAATCACGCAACTGGGCTTCTGTCATGCCGTTGGCTTTGAGCGTAATCAGGCATACGGGCAAGCTGGAAGCATCGAATTTTAATACAACAGGCGGCAGCGTGCCGGGCGGCAACCGGCGCAAATCTGCCATGGCGAGGTTGGCGATGGAGGTTACTGCCGAATCGGGGTTGGTGCCAGGTTGGAAGTAAATTTTAACGAGACTCACGCCGGGTAGCGATTTCGATTCCAAGTGATCGATGCCGCTGGCAAGGGTGAAAAACCGCTCCAGCGGGTTGGTGATCGAAGATTCCACCTGTTCGGCTGGCATGCCGGAATAGAAGGTTGCGACTACCACGACCGGGATTTTGATTTGCGGGAACAGATCGACCGGCATGCGCACCAGACTCGATATCCCCACCACGCACGCGATCAGGCAGCACACGATGATGAAATACGGATAGCGAATGGAAAAGCGCGACATGGATTATTCCTCGTTCACGCTGGTAAAATTCTCGACCATTTCTCGAAGCTTTTCGATATTGAATTCGAGCGAAGAACAAAAATTAATAATACGCTGCTCATGCTTCAAAATCTGAAGCGCCGCTTGTGGAATACGGGCGGCAATGGAAAGCGGTACATTGACGATGCCATGCTGATCGCCATGCAGCAAATCGCCGCTGGTGATGGTATGGCCGAACAATTCCACCGGCCCACCCACTTCAACGATGTGCGAGTAGGCATGCGAAGGGCTGAGGGAGCTGGAATAGATATGCATGTTCATGGCCTCCAGCGCCTCCAAATCGCGCACCGCACCGTTGGTAACGATGCCGACGCAACCGAGTGCCTTAAAAATCGCGCCATGCACTTCGCCCGCGACCGAGCCAAGTCCGGTGTGTTTATTGGTATCCTGAATCACGAGGATTTTAGGGCTTGGCAGCGCGGCCACCACATCCCACCAATCGTTACGGTTTGGATAGGCCATGCCTTTGCTCGGCGGGCCATCCGTGCGCATTTTCATGGTCACGGCATAGCCGATCATCGGTTTAGGTTTCGGCAAGCGGCAGATCATTTCATTGTTGATATAACCTTCGTCGCGGAGGCGAATCTTGAAGGTTTCGATGGCGTTGGAAACCGTAGGTGTCGTTAGCTCAGAGAGTGCATCCAGTTGTGCTCCTGTTAGCGGTGCTTCCTGCATATCTATTCTCCCTTTTTATCCGCAATGGGTTTGGGTTCCACTTTCATGCCGATGGCAACGATGCCCCGGCTGCCGAAAATCACCTGGTCGCCTTCATTGAGGCCACTGGTGATCTCGACCTTATCGGCGGTTTGCAGCCCGATGGTCACAGGGCGTTCTTCAATTTCCTGTTTCTCGTTCACCAACCACACATTCGGCTTATCGCCAATGGATACGGCCTGAATCGGCAAGGCCAGCACAGCGCCTTTTTGTTCTAGATCGAGCTTCACCGAGGCATACATGCCGGGGGTGATACGATGATCTTTATTATCGAGATCGACTTCGGTCTGCATGGTACGCGTTGCGCTGTCGATCTTACCGGCAAGGCGGGCAATGCTGCTTTGGAAGGTCTGCCCGGTAGATTGGACAATCACCTCGACCGGAGTCCCCACATGGATTTGCGACACGACCGATTCCGGCACCGGAAACTCAAGGCGCAGTTTGGTGTTATCCGCGATATGAACAATAGGCATTGCCTGCGTGCTGGAATTAACGCCCGCCTGAATCATCGCGCCGGGATCAGCAAAACGCTTCGTCACCACGCCATCGAATGGCACAGTGATCGTGGCGTAATCGAGCAGCGTTTTTGATTTTTCCTGATTAGCCTTCGCCATTTCGTAGGCGGCATAAGCCTTGTCCACTTCCTCCTGCGCGAGTAGGCCGGGGCGCTTTTTATTCACCTGGTTGATGCGATCATATTCCAGCTTGGCATCATGGTAAGCAGCGCTGCTGCGCGCGAGATCATCATTCAACTCATCAATATCAAGCCGCGCAATTACCTGCCCAGCTTTTACCTGATCGCCGATATCGACCGTGATGGTCTTTAGGTAACCGGCGATTTTGGCATGCAAATCCGCTTCCTGATACGGGCTAAGCTCCGCATTGAGTGTCACGCTGCGCGATAAATCTTCACGTTTTACCACGGCAACTGCAACCGGCTTTGCGCTCTGCACGGCAGCGCTGGATGCGGAAGGATGGTGTAAAATAAACCATCCGCCAATTCCCGCCGCTAACACCAAAATAATGATGACGTGCTTTTTACGCATGGTCGCTCTCTTTTTCTTGTTTTGTGGCCAGCGGCAGTTCCACTTTGCAGGTTGCGCCTTTTCCTTCTGTGCTTTGCAGTTCGACCGTGCCGCCATGGGCAAGGACGATGGAGCGCACGATAGAAAGCCCTAGGCCCGCACCACCCGCTTCGCGCGAACGCACTTTATCGGCGCGATAGAACCGGTCGAACACATGTGGCAGCGCATCCTGTGGAATGCCTTCGCCGTTATCCTGAATCTCCAGCGTCGCTTTAGTGCCGAACGAAAAGACCTGGATGGAAACACTACCTCCGCGCGGCGTGTATTTAATCGCGTTATCGAGAAGATTAACCACAACCTGCTTCAGCCGCGTCTGGTCGCCTTCCACCGTTACGACGGTGTTGGCATCGATATCTATCGCCATTTTCTTTTCATCTGCGAGCAGCTGCATTTGCTCAGCAGTGGAAGATACCAGTTCCGCTAAATCCAGTCTTTCATGCTGCATTTTGGCTTCGCCCGCATCGAGGCGGGAAATGGCAAAAAGTCCCTCTGCCATATGCGACATATGTTCCGTTTCTTCCAGCACGCTGCCAATCCGCTCGCGGATATTCTCCGCTAACCCTGGTTCCTGTACGATGGATTCCAGTTCAGTGCGCATGATGGTGAGTGGCGTGCGTAATTCGTGACTGGCATCGGCAGAAAAGCGGCTGGCCTGATGGTAGGCTGCTTCCAACCGCTCCAGCATTTGGTTAAGTGTCAGTGAGAGATGCTCCAGCGCATCGCCCGTCGCGGCAACTGGAAGGCGATTGCTTAGATTTCCGAAGGTGATTTTCTCCGCCGTGGCCCGAATATTCTCGACGGGTTTTAACGAGCGGCGCACCAACAAATAACCGCCCGCTGCTGCCACTAGCACTAATATTGGCAAGCTCATCATCAGGGTAATGAGCAGTTCATGCACTGCGGTATTAATCTGATCCGTGGGCGCACCCATCTCAATGATCCAGTTCTCACCATTCACCTGCTGCGGAACACTGACAATCAACAGCGCAACGCCAGATGGTAGAGGCTCGTGACGCACCTCTCGCGAAAGCGATGGATGTGTAGGCACAGGGATATTGGCCGGATTGAACAGCTCATCCTTGGGGGTGCCGGAAACGTAGAGTGCGGTGCCATCCTGTTTCAGTATGCGGATAAAGCGGCTGTTTGCTTCTGGCGAATAGACCGCACCGATTTGCCGTGCAATGGCTTGTGCTGTGAGTGGCGGGGTTGTGTGGAGGATGTTGGCGTTAATGGCATCGGCACGGCGGGTAAGCGTTTCCACCATTTCTTGTGCCAAGCGATGTTCAACGCTGCGGTAGGTGAACGCACCGATAGCCAACACGACCAAAACGACCATCGCGCTGTACCAGAAAATGAGGCGAACATGGAGCGCTCGGAAGTTCATACGGCCACCTCATCGACGAGACTATAACCCACACCGCGCACCGTTTTTATCAGCTTGCGCTCATGTCCCTCATCGAGTTTGGCGCGCAGCTGGCGTACATACACATCGACGATGTTAGTCAGCCCCTCAAAGCTCTGATCCCACACATGCTCGATGATCATGCTGCGCGAAAGTACGCGCCCCTTATGCAGGGCCAGATATTCGAGCAGTGCGTATTCTTTGGGACTCAGCTCAATGCGCTTTCCGGCGCGTTTTACCTGGCGAGCCAAACGATCAATTTCGAGATCGACGATTTTGACAGCATTTTCGCGCTGCTCCGGTGCGCGGCGCATGAGCGATTTGATGCGCACGGAGAGTTCGGCGAATGAAAAAGGCTTCGTCATGTATTCATCCGCACCCGCCTCGAAATGCTCGACCTTATCATTTATGCCATCCTTCGCGGTGAGCATGAGGATGGCTACTTGTCGGTTGCGGCTGCGAATCCGCTGTAACACCTGTGTGCCGCTCATATTGGGCAATTGCACATCGAGCAAAATCAGGTCGTATTCATAGGTGGCGGCGAGCTGCAAGCCCTGTTGCCCGTCCATGGCGATATCGAC
Source organism: uncultured Rickettsiales bacterium (assembly GCA_964409675.1). Taxonomy (GTDB): domain Bacteria; phylum Pseudomonadota; class Alphaproteobacteria; order Rickettsiales; family SXRF01; genus CAYMDD01. The sequence goes on from CAYPEF010000096.1 coordinate 4,491, forward strand.
GGAATAGCCCTCAGCCTTCAGCCCCCGCGACAAAATCCCGCAGAGTTTTTCTTCATCTTCAATGATCAATACGCGCATAGGTTTTTTCCCGTTGTGTGGTTTGTAGTCGGCCAAAATGAACATGCCATGAGTGTAACATTAAAATTCACTCATAAACCGATAGGGATCTGAATTAATCAGAAAATTTCTATGCGAACTTAGCCTGATTAGGCTCCCATTGTAGGGTTAGGCAAAGAGTCCCGCCATGGCGCAATCTATCGCGGGGAGCCCAGCGAACATATAGTTACGGCACCGCTTTGTTGATTCCACGGCATGCGGGCCATGACGATTGCGAGGCCGCAAAAGCCAGTCAGTCCAGCAAATGTCAACCCTGCACCGAAAAAGCCAGTAAGTAAAAGAAAGAGAGGATTTACGAAATAAGCGAGCAGGCTCCCAATTAACACCGATAGGCCGATAGCTAATTGCACCTGCCGATCCAGAGGCAGAAAGAACTTGCCGGAGCTTTGAATGGGGAAGCCCGCATCCGCCCAGGCGGAAATGCCACCTTCGAGATTATAGATTTCGAGGTTAGGGTCTTCGGCGAGTAGTTTTTCGCATGCCGAGCCACCGCGCCCCCCTTTGCGGCAATGGATCACCAGCTTTTTACCTGCATAATTGGGCAGCGCAGATTTGCTAATGCCCGCCAAGGGCAACAGCTTCGCACCCACAATGCTTTCGGCTTTATATTCGGCGGGCTCGCGGACATCGAGCAGCATGGCTTCACCCGCATCCAGCCATTGTTTGAGTGTCGGCGCATCGATTGTTCGCAGTGCCATAATGGCCTCCATTTGTTTAGCGAGTTCTAACTTATTATTACTATTTACAGTAGATCAGATAGAGCGTCGAAAGCAATGCCTGCGCTTCCATGCTGCTGTTCCTGTAATACACCATTTGCCCACGTTTCTCGGCATCCACGAGTTCGGCATCACGCATTTTGGCAAGGTGCTGCGAAAGGGCAGAACTCGATAAACCAACTATATCGGCTAGTTCGCCAACGGATTTCTCGCCACCGACAAGGCTGCAAAGAATCATCAGGCGCTTGGCGTTGGCCAATTGCTTGAGCATGCCTTCCGCCTTCGCAGCGTTGCGCTGCATGGTGAGAAGCGGTGAGTTTTTGTCATTGATGTTCATGTTGACATTATATTAGTAGTTACTAAGATAATCAAGCGTAATGTGATGTTATCTAAAAGGAGCCATTTATGGACAAGAACTACCCGGAAATTACCAAAAATATCTCGGCCAATCTTAAGGTGCTGCGTAAAGATATCGGCGACACCATGCAAGGATTCACTGCCCTTGCGCAAGCTGCTAGCAAAGACGGTGTGCTCAGTAAGAAAACGAAGGAGCTGATTGCACTGGCCATTGGTGTATCGACCCGTTGCGATGGCTGCATTGGCTTTCATACCGAGGCACTGGTCAAGCTGGGAACCAGTAAGGAAGAAATCGAAGAAACGCTCGGCATGGCAATTTATATGGGCGGTGGACCATCGTTGATGTATGCAGCGGATGCGATGCTGGCGTTTGAACAGTTTTCAGCCAAAGCTAATCCGGCAGTAGCATAACATACAGAATCGGTAGCATTATGGATTTCGACCCTACTTTACTGGCCCGCATTCAATTTGCGTTCACCATTAGTTTTCATATCGTGTTCCCAGCCCTTAGTATTGGGTTGGCGAGTTTTCTTGCCATGGTCGAATGGCGCTGGCTGGCCACGGGAAATCAGCTTTACCGGGATATCTATCAATTCTGGGTCAAGATTTTTGCGGTCGCCTTCGGGATGGGTGTCGTATCGGGCGTCGTCATGTCCTATCAATTCGGCACCAACTGGTCGGTATTCTCGGATCGGGTGGCAAATGTGCTAGGGCCATTGCTTGGATTCGAGGTGCTAACAGCATTCTTCCTCGAAGCATCGTTCCTCGGTATCATGCTGTTTGGCTGGGGCCGCGTCAGCCAGCGGATGCATTTTGTGGCCACCTGTATTGTCGCCATCGGCACGCTCATTTCCGCCTTCTGGATTCTTTCTGCCAATAGCTGGATGCAAACGCCGCAAGGATTCACCATTGCTGCGGATGGTCGGTTGATGCCAACCAACTGGTTGGAGATCATTTTCAATCCATCCTTCCCTTATCGCCTTGTGCATATGGTGACAGCGGCGTATCTCTCAACGGCCTTTGTAGTTGGTGGTGTGGGAGCATTCTACCTTTGGGCGAAGCGTCACCTCCCGCAAGCGCGCATTATGCTGGGCATGGCCACGATTATGGCGGCGCTGGTTGCTCCCGCCCAGGTATTGATCGGTGATGCCCATGGTTTGAATACGTTGAAATACCAGCCTGCCAAGGTTGCAGCGATGGAAGGGTTTTGGGATACGCAAAAAGGCGTGCCGATGCTGCTGTTCGCAGTGCCAAACGAGAAAGAGCGCAAAAACGATTTTGAAGTAGGCATCCCCAAAGGCGCAAGCCTGATTCTCACCCATGACCTCAACGGCGAGATCAAGGGGCTTAATGAATTTGAAGGTAAGCACCCACCCGTGAAGCCGGTATTCTATGCCTTCCGTGTCATGGTAGGACTCGGCATGCTGATGGTGCTGATCGGCGCGGTCAGTGCCGTGCAGTATTTCCGGGGCAAACTATTCACCACGCGCTGGCTGCAAGGCTGGTGGATGTTGATGATGCCATCGGGCTTCATAGCATTGCTTGCCGGATGGTTCGTGACCGAGATTGGACGCCAGCCCTACACGGCATACGGCGTTATCCTCACAGCGAAATCGGTATCGCCCGCAATTCTGGGGCCACAAGTGGCATGGTCGCTTCTCGCCTTTGTGGTGATGTATGTGTTCGTGTTCGGCGCAGGCAGTTACTACATCCTCAAACTCATCGGCAAAGGCATCCCAGCGGCGGATGAGAAAGAGCAATTCTACCGCCACAGCATCGAGGCTACCGTTACCGAAGCGGCTATGCCAAAAGGACAAACCCATGTTTGATTTTTCCTCCGCGATTGACCTGCCGCTGATCTGGGCTCTGCTGATCGCTACTGCTATTTTCCTCTATGTGCTGCTGGATGGGTTCGATCTCGGCATCGGCATCCTGTTCCCTTTCGCGCCATCAGATAAATGCCGCGACCGCATGATGAATTCCATCGCCCCTTTCTGGGACGGTAACGAAACATGGTTGGTGCTGGGCGGTGGAGGGTTGTTCGCTGCATTCCCGCTGGCTTATTCGGTGCTGATGCCCGCGTTCTACATACCTATCATCGTCATGCTACTCGGCCTCATCCTGCGCGGCGTGGCATTCGAATTCCGCTTCAAGGCGCACGGCAAATCGCGCCGCTTGTGGGATTATGCCTTCCATTACGGCTCACTCGCGGCGGCATTCTGCCAAGGCATGATTCTGGGCGCTTTCGTGCAGGGCGTACAGGTCGATGGTCGTAACTTCTCCGGCGGGCCGTTCGATTGGGCAACCGGCTTCAGCCTGATGACGGGCATCGCCGTGGTATTTGGTTATGCGCTGTTAGGCTCGACCTGGCTGGTGATGAAAACCGAAGATGTGACCATGGAGTGGGCGCGCAAGGTTGCCTCGTATGTGCTTGGCTTTGTCGGCATCTTTATGGCGTTGGTGAGCATTGCCATGCCGTTCATCAACCCGCAGATCAAAGCGTTCTGGTTCAGCACACCCAATATTTACTACCTGCTGCCGATCCCGCTCATCACTGCTGTGTTGTTCGCCATGGTATGGCGTGACCTGCATCGCCAGAAGCGCGAGTACCGCCCGTTCCTCGCCAGCATCGGTATTTTTCTGATGGGCTATCTCGGCCTTGGCATCAGTATCTTCCCGTGGATTATTCCGTTCAAATACACGATCTGGGATGCTGCCGCCTCCGGGCCGGGGCTGTCGCTCATGCTATGCGGTGTAGCGCCCTTGCTGCCGCTGATTCTCGGTTACACCGGCTATTGCTATTACATCTTCCGTGGGAAAAGCAGCCATGAACATATGTATTAGGCGTGGCCGTGGCTGGCTCGATGCCCACCCCAAAGTCAAGCAATGGGCGTGGTTCATTGCCCTGTGGTGCGGCGGCTTGTTTACCGCGATGGCAG
>CAYPEF010000097.1:0-8600 GCA_964409675.1 uncultured Rickettsiales bacterium
TCGCCAATTTCCATTTAGGCCGCAGTAATGCCGGCGGCGACGCTATCGCGCTGGTGGAAGTGGATGAAACCATCACTGCTGATACGCTGGATAAAATCGCCAAGCTGCCCAGCGTGAAGCAGGCGAAAGTGCTGCAGTTCTAATATTCCCCTCTCCCTTCAGGAGAGAGAGGTGCATTTGCTTAGCACTTTAGTGCGTGAGCTAAATACTGGGAGAGGGTGACAGCGGTACAATATTTCTCCGTCTTCCTCGGCGATGCGTTAGCATCGACCTGGGACCCATATATCGGCTGGCGCAAGCGGAGAGATGGGTCCCCGGACGGCCCTGCGGGCCGCCGAGGACGACAGTGATTTATGAAGGGCCTTTCATCCCCACCAAGATTTTCTAAAGCGCAATCGCTTAAGAAAATCTGTCCTCACCCGCCAAGGGTGAGGAGGTATAATTTCACATGGCAACTTAATGCACGGCGTGGCATTGTAAGCACTTACCGGGAAACGCTATGAAACTTTTTTATTCCCCCAACTCCCCCTACGCCCGCAAATGCCGGGTGATCATTATTGAGAAGGGGCTGGAGAAGCAGGTGGAGCTGGTAAGCGCCGATCCCTATTCCTCGCCGCTAGACTTGCTGGCCGTTAATCCGCTGTGCAAAATTCCCGCATTACTCACTGATCATGGCCTCGCGCTCTGCGACAGCCCGTTGATCTGTGAATATCTTGATACTCTGCCCAGTTCCGCCGCGCCACTTTTCCCGGCCAGCCGCACCGAACATTTCCCCGTGCTGGCCCTGGCCGCGCTGGCTGACGGCTTGCTGGATATCACGCTGGAGCTGCGCTATCATCAATTGCAGCCGCAGGAGAAACAATGGCCGGAGCGCATGCAGGCGCGCGAGCAGGCCATCCTTCGCACGCTGGACAGCATCTCTCGCCATGCGCTGCCCGGCGATGAAATCCTCAATATAGGCACACTCACGCTTGCCTGCGCGCTGGCCTACCTGCATTTCCGCCAGCCGCACATCCAATGGGAACATGCTTATCCCGATCTCGACAGGTGGCTGGCGCATGTGCTGAAGCGCCCCTCCTTCCAGCAAACCATGCCGCCGGGTTGAGTAATGCAGAAGATTATCTTCTCCGACATTAAACGCACCATCGCTGAGTTCCGCGCCGACACGCTCACCTTTGAGCGGCAGGAAGGAAGCCTCCTCATCAGTGCCGAAGGGGAGATGCTGGCGCAGGATACGCCCGCGCTGGAGGAAATCGCCTCCGGCAACCATGCCTGCTTCGTCACCGTGCTCAAAGGCGAGGAAACGGTGATCGACGGGCAGTTCAATGTTACCTTCTTCACCCTGGAAGCCAATACCGTCATAGTCGCTCTAGCCTAAGGCATTTACCGCTTTTTTGCGCCGCAAGCGTGGACGCTCAGGCGGATTCTTTATGAAAGGCCGGATAGACTCATTCGTAACAGGGAGATCTATATGCCAGATGACGAAAAAACCCAAAATGCCAAGAATACCGACTGGATAGCCCCGGACAAAATGCCCGGCGCCAAGCCGTCCGATTATCCGTCGCAGACTATGAAAGGAACCCATCATGGGAATCAGCAAAAACATTGATGCCAATTCGCAGAACACCGATTACATCGCGCCCGTGGACGCCACCGTCAACCAGCGCTACGGCAGCCGACAGAACGCCTACGAAATGGGATTCTCCTCTGCCAGTGGCGTGCGCAGCGAAACCTTCGAATCGCTCGGCGCGGTAAAGCATCCTGAAACGCGTGACCACGCGCTGGAGGAAAAGGAGCCGGAAAATATCGCCGAAGAAAACGCCGGACTGGCGGAGGCATTATGAGCGAGCATGGTTCATTGACGAAAAACCCTGCCGCGGGCACGCCCGGCGAAGCGGACAACCGCACCATCGTGCCGCCGAAAAACCCGGTGCTACGCGACCCGCGCAGCACCGATATTTCCGAGCATCCGGAAGACCAGAACGGCGGCTAAGAAAAGGAGAGGGGAGTATGGAAGTTGCGAAGCTGATGACGCCGTATCCGCATGTTATCGATGCCGCCGCCAGCATACAGGATGCAGCACTGATCATGCGCGACCTGAATATCGGCATCCTGCCGGTCAGCCGCGGTGATGAAATTATCGGCATGGTAACGGACCGGGATATTACCGTCCGCGCCACCGCTGAAGGGTTGGATACATTCAAAACCCCCGTTAGCCGCATTATGACCCCGGAACTGTTCTGCTGCATGGTCGATGAGGACATTCGCGATGCCTCTACCCGTATGCTGGAGCGCCATGTTGGGCGGCTGCTGGTGGTGGATGATAAAAAGCGCGTTACCGGCATCATTTCGCTTGGCTGCATCACTGCCTATCTTGGTGGGCCGGAGCTAGTGAAATACGGGCCAATGTGTGATTTTGCGTAAGAGACATATTAATATTTAGCTACTTTCTTCATTTTGCTATATCCTCCCGTTAGTGAATCATTAGCGTGGGGCGTATGAGAGCGGAACATCCCGATTCATGGGTCAGGCGTGTTGGCGTGGCAGGTATTGCCGCTTTGGCATTGACGGCGAGGGTAGGCGAGAGCGATCCGAATGCGACGGTTGCAGAAGCGCCCGCTACTGTAACCAAGTCAACACCGGCTGCCTATGCCCTGCCCAAAGCAACGCTGGTGCTGGGAGGCGGTGGGATGGGCGGAAACCCATTTATGCAAAATCCGGAAGGGATGCAGGCGCAGCAACTATCCGCAATTGTCGATCCGGGAGGCATCTTCAGTCGGATGATTTCAATGAGCCGGAACCATAATATTAATGTTTTGTGCATCACCAGCGCTTCCCTGAAAAATCAGATGAAAAATGCTGAAGATCTGAAAAGCCAGTTTGCCACTTTGGAATCATTGACAGGTAAGAAAATTACGCTCAATTATTTTGCGCACAATTCAGCGCCCTCGGCGCAGGAGGATAAGGCGCTTGCATCTAAAATCGCTGAAGCTGACGTTATTTATTTAGGCGGAGGCGATCAGGAAAATTTGACGCGCTATTATCAGGGCAGCCGTATATATGCCGCATTAAAGGCGAAGCTTGATGAGCCGGGGTGCGTCATTGGCGGCAATTCGGCCGGGTCAATGGTATTTTCATCGATCATGCTGAATGGGGTGGAGCCGGAAACCCGCAATCCGCTTATGATCCGCGGTTTCGACTTTCTGCCATTTATTATCGATACGCATGTAATCCAGCGCAATCGTTATGAGCGCATGTGCCGTGCGCAGAAAGCGCACCCTGATTCAAAAATCAGCGTACTCGGTCTCGATGAAGAAACCTATGCGGTGATAAAAGACGGTATTATGAGCTTTCATGGCAAAGGCCATGCAACCATTATCTCACCGCAGCGGCTGCATGATGTAGAGGCTGCGCTGGCAACACGGCATTGTGACTGCGCCCAGCTGGTTAAAGACAAAATGCAAGCTAGCGGATTGCACGGCTACCAGATGCAGGCGGGTGATAGCGTTAATCTGTATACGCTTGGTGCACTTGCTGGCATGCAGATAATGCCTCCTGCCATCACTGAAGCGCCGAGCACAGCGCAAGGAAGGCGCTAAGGAAATCTCTGGCCACGGCTGCCGCGATGGGCAGGCGTATCGGCAGGGCGTCCGGGCGTGTGCGCGGGCAATCCATGTGCGGACGTATTATTAGCAGGTGACCATAGCGCATTAATGTCACCGGCAAATTTCTTCAGCGCTTCGGTCATATCGGCAACATTGTCTTTTTGTCCAACCACGCCCAAGATTGCCTTTAAATTAACTCTTCCGCCCGTTTCCTGATTAAAATCGCTTATCGCTTGCCTTAAGCGCGCAGCGTCCTCTTGGTTTAACTTGCGCTCAGCAATTATGCTCTCGGCCGCATCAGCAGGCTGCGCGGGCGTATGAGTCCGGTGCATGCCAGGCAGCAGCGGCGCGTTTTCTTTGGGTGAGGAAGGGCCGGATAGATCAAAGCCGTTAAATCCTCTGGTTTCTTTCATATCCTGCACTGGAAGTCGCGGCAGCGAAGCGGCTACCCGGGTTTTTATGTCAACCGCTCTGTGCGTTGACTGGTCAATCGCATCTGAGAGTTGCGCGGCTGTTTCATGGGTAAGCGGCTCTTTTCCCCGCAACAGGCGGCTAATTTCCGGGTCAGTGATATTTAATCCGTGCATCTGGCGGTGAGCGCTTTGATATGCGTTGATACTGCCGATCAGTTCTTTTCTCGTGGCGGCATCCAGTGCTTTTGTACGTGCGGCAAAACTTTCATCCAGGCTGCTTTGCTTCATTTGCTCAGGCCGAGCCATTTGAGCCGGGATGGCCTCGGCCTGGTCGGCAGGGGATAATTCCTGGTACAGCACCGTTGCCAGCAAGGTTAGGGCATCATAGGGAAGGTCATTATCGCTTTTCAAGCGCGGAGTATTTTTCCGGTTTCGAATAAAACGTGCAGGTTGATCAATTCCCGGATGTTTATTCCCGAAATTGTCTCTATAGAACTCGTCGCGATCCGGTACCACAATAGGGGGTGTATGCTCTTGCGTTCTCGGCCCGGGCTGCCCGCCAAAACCCGCTCTTTGGTTTAATTGCCGGGTTTGCCGGGGTTTATCATCGTCGCTCACGAACTGCCTCATAATCCGATCATGCCTTGATTATACGGTAAATGCCCGGCCAGAACCATGAAGATTTCATTACATTTAACGCTGAAGCGCTCTGCAATACGCTTATTTTACCGTTTCCTTAGAGCATATTAGCCTGCGCCGCATGGTAATTTAAACTTCAAGCGCAGATAGTGAATGCTCATTCTCAATGAGGAATCCATGCATTTCACCGGTAAACAGTCCATTTACAATCAATATCCATACGCAGACCCCTATATGCGCCAGAAAAAGCAATCCAGCTTTAAAACCATGCTCTTAATTAGCGTTCTGGCGATTCTGGCGGGGTATGCATCCCGCCCTTCCCATGCCGCCACCACCGGCAGCCAGGCGAATGGCAACATCGCCAGTGGTTCGCGCACCTACGGCACCGGCAGCGGCTATACCACCGGAACCACCACCGGTTCCACCAACGCCGACCAGGGCCAAACCGGCGGCATGCGTGAGAAGAATAGCGCTTTTTCCAATCAAAGCGCTTTCAGCAACAGCGTTTCGGCACAGAACCCCAGCGGTGGGGTGAGGGAGCAGGGGGGTACGTCTGATACCGGCACAACCGGTGGCACTGCTTCCGGAACCGGAAGCGCCAGCTCGGGTACCGGTTCTGCTACAGGCGGTTACGGCAGCAGCACCGTCAGCGGCAACACTAACACCAACACTGGCATTGGCGTCGGCACGGCAAGCGGCATCGGAGCCACCACTGGCCGTTCTGCCGCCGGATCCGTTGGCACAGCTTCGCCCAGCGCCGGTTTCGCCAGCGGCGCAATGCGCTGAACTGATGCCAGTCCATAATCCCCGCCCTTGCGCGGAGATTATATTTTTTGAGAAGGCTTAAGGCCGGGATTCGCCCATTTGCCTGTGTGCAGATAAGCATCAACCCACGTTTCCGTGCGCCTTTGCTCCGCATAATGCTGCGCCGTCTTTACTAATCATTCCATGGCAAGACTCATAAAATGCTTCTTGCTCCAATCCCGAGCCAGAAGCAGGGGAGCTGATCAGGCATATCAGTTTTATAGGGAAAATCCGCTAGTATGTATGGTGACTCCTACGGGATTCGAACCCGTATTGCCGCCGTGAAAGGGCGGTGTCCTAACCCTTAGACGAAGGAGCCGTAAAGAGCGGATGCGTACTATTGATAGAAGGCGGGGCTAAGTCAACCAAAAAACGCGGTCTTTTTAGCGTTTTCTTCACGCGGCTATCCCGGGCCTTAAGCGGCGGCAACCACCTGGTTTCGCCCACCGTTTTTGGCGCGGTACAGGGCTTCGTCCGCCTGTTTCAGCAGGTCTGTCGCCACTTCGCCAGTCGTTCGGTTGCCCGGATTTTCCATAAAAGTCGCCAGTCCGATGCTGATGGTTTTATGGATAGTGTCGCCTTTTGCGTTAATGCGGAATTCCTGCGTTTCCACCGTTTTGCGGATACGCTCCGCCACGTCGCGGGCCGCGTTGGCTTCCGTCTCCGGCAGGATCACCACGAATTCCTCGCCGCCGTAGCGCGCCACTAAATCAGCGCTGCGGGAGCTTTTCAGGATGATTTCGGCCAGCTGCTTCAGCACCATGTCGCCGGCGTCGTGGCCGTGCGTGTCGTTGACCTGCTTGAAATGGTCCATATCCATCATCAGCACCGCCATCGGCTTGCTGTTGCTGATCGATTTCTGCATCACGTTATCGAGGTGGGTATTCAGGTAATGGCGGTTATAGAGCCCGGTCAGCCCGTCCGTGATGGCAAGCGACAGGCTCTGCTGGTAGCTGGCGCGCAGCGCCTCCTGATATTTCTTGCGGCGTATCTGCGTCTTCACGCGCGCAGTCATCTCGTTCTTATCTACCGGCACGCGCAAATAGTCATTAATGCCCATCTCCAGCCCTTTAAGCATGCTGCGTGTGTCGTCCTCGTCCACAATCATCAGCACCGGCACATGGCGGATTTCTTCGCGGCCTTTCATCTGAGTGGCCAGGCGCAGGCCGTCCACATCCGAAAGCAGGGTGCTGACCAGGATCACGTCAAAATTGCCGCGCACCGCTATTTCCAGCGCATCCGTGGCATCGGACAGCCATTCCACTTCGTACGTATCGGAAAGAAAGGCATTGAGCTGCTTTCCCTGCACCGGATCGTCATCGACCAGCAGCACGCGCGAGCCGTTGACATCAGATGTGAAGCTGTTGGCGGTATCAATGCCCAGTTGCGAGCGCGTCTGGTCGCGCAGGCGCAGCTCGTCCAGCAGCACCTTGATGCGCACCAGCGATTTAACGCGCGCGAATAGCGCCATATCGTTGATCGGCTTGGTCAGGAAATCGTCGGCTCCGGCTTCCAGACCGCGAATACGGTCCGATTGCTCACTCAATGCCGTCACCATCACGATCGGGATATGCGAAACTTCGACATCTTCCTTTAGTTTCTTGCAGGTCTCAAACCCGTCCATGCCCGGCATCATGATGTCTAGCAGCACCAGGTCCGGCTTGAATTCCTTGGTTTTGGCGATGGCTTCGAAACCGTCTTTAGCGGTGATCACATCGTAATATTCGCTGTTCAGCTTGGCTTCGAGAAGCTTCACGTTCGCCGGCACGTCATCAACGACGAGGATTTGCGCTGTCATAGTATCAACTCATTACCCGGCAAGCATTTCTTCGCCGAGAAACTTCCGTACGGTGTGAAGGAAGGGGCCAATGGAAATGGGTTTGGAGATATAGGCCTGGCAGCCGGCACGCAGGATTTTTTCTTCATCGTCCTTCATGGCGAACGCTGTAACGGCCACGATGGGAATATGCTTTAATTCCTGATCGGCCTTGATGCTTTTGGTAATATCGAGCCCGGAGATTTCCGGCAGCTGGATATCCATTAAAATCAGGTTAGGCTTGAAGCTGCGGGCGAGGGACATCGCCTCCAACCCTTCTTTCGTTTCCGCCGTATCATACCCATGCGCGGAAAGAAGGTCGCGGAAAAGCTTCAGATTGAGTTCATTATCCTCAACGATAAGGATTTTCTTTTTTTCCATGATCACGAATACAAATGTAATGATATGATTCAAGATAAGGCTGATTGTAGATGCTGAATACTTAAAATTCCCTTACCATAGCATGCGCTTATGACAGAAGAATGGATTTTACGCGATAGCCGTCCTGCGGAGAAGGTAACCCATCCTTCAACCGTTTTGGCAATTCATTACCTGCAACGGCTGAAAGACCTGAATTTTTCGCCTTCTTCCATATTGGATATGGGCTGCGGCAGCGGCCTGCTTTCCCTGATAGCGGCCCAGCAGTGGCCGCAGGCGCGTATCACCGCTGCTGACATCAGCCTGCTTGCGGTTGAAGAGAGCAGGGGTAATCTATTGAAAAACGGTTTGGAATCTCGCATCAACATTATTCGAAGCGATGGCTATGCGCATCCTTCGATTCAAGAAGATGGGCCATACGACCTGATTATAAGTAATTTATTGGCTGAGCTACATGTAAAACATTCAAACTTATCATATAATATAATGAAATATAACGGATATATTGTATTATCAGGAATACTTCCTTGGCTAACTACTCCGGTAGAGCAGGCTCATATCGCCGCAGGGTTTAAAATATACGATCAGTCATCTATCCAGAACTGGACGGCGTTACTTGCAATAAAGAAGCATAATGAGGGATGAGGCGGGGCAATACAGACGTGTAGCATACTGGGTACTACTTAGACCGTGTAATTGCTGCCATGACTGCATTTAAACTGCAAAAATGTCACCGCTGAAAATAGCGAGATAAAGGCAGGAATCCAGCCTGTTGTGCGGCTGAACGGCTACGGGTACGCGCAGATCAAGCCTAAAACTATAAGCAGGGGCGTCAGCGTCAGCCAACAACCATTCCATGACGAATATGTAAGGCGAAAAACCTGTATATTAATGTCGTATAATATATATTATGGAAAATCTATTATAGACTAATGATAAAAAATC
>CAYPEF010000098.1:0-8421 GCA_964409675.1 uncultured Rickettsiales bacterium
GTCTGGATGAAATCGCGGCGCGGCTCCACCACATCGCCCATCAGGGTGGAGAAAATGGATTCGGTTTCCACATCGTCCGCCACTTCCACCCGCAGCAAACGGCGCGTTTCAGGGTTGAGCGTGGTTTCCCATAGCTGCTCGGGGTTCATCTCTCCCAAGCCTTTGAAGCGGCTGATGGTAACGCCCTTGCGGCCCGCATCCATCACCGCCTGGTAGAGCGCCGAGGGGGTGGCGATAGCGGTATCCGCCCCTTTACGCGAAAGCGTGAGCGGGGCGCTGAAGGTATGGCGCAGGAAATCCGCATGCGCAGCGATTTCCTCGCCCTCGCGCCCCTGCGTCAGGCGGTCTTCGAAGAAATGCAGCTCCTCCACCCCGCGCACCGTGCGCTTGAGAACGTATTGGCCGGAAGCATAGCTCACCTGCCACGGGTTCATCTCGCCGTGCAGGCCAAGCAACTGGCGCTGCCATTCCTCGGCTTTCGCTTCCGGCGTACCGCCGGAGAGGAACACGCCCGCCATCGCTCCCGCTTCCAGCAACGGCAGCGGCATGCGGCGCATATAGGCTTTCAGCGCATTCAGCACGGCGGCGGCTTCCACCACCACGGCGCGCAGCGCCTCGCCTTCCATTTTCTCGCCGGATGCAAGGGAGAGCGAAGCTTCCTCCAGGCTGCTTTGCAGCACGTATTCTTCCAGCGCCGTATCATCCTTCAAATAGACGTCATGGTTGCCGCGCTTGAGCTTATAGAGCGGCGGCTGGGCAATATACAGGTAACCTTTCTCGATCAGATCGCGCATTTGCCGGTAGAAGAAGGTCAGCAGCAGCGTGCGGATATGCGAGCCGTCCACGTCGGCGTCGGTCATGATAATGATTTTATGATAGCGCGCCTTGTCGATATTGAATTCCTCGCGACCGATACCGGTGCCGATCGCCGTAATCAGCGTGCCGATTTCCGCTGAGGAAAGCATCTTATCGAACCGCGCCCGCTCTACGTTGAGAATCTTGCCTTTCAGCGGCAGAATCGCCTGATATGCCCGTGAGCGCCCCTGCTTCGCCGACCCGCCTGCCGAATCGCCCTCGACGATAAACAGCTCGGATTTCGCCGGGTCGCGCTCCTGACAGTCAGCCAGCTTACCCGGCAAGGAAGAAATATCGAGCGCACCTTTGCGCCGCGTGAGTTCCCTGGCTTTGCGCGCCGCTTCGCGGGCGGCAGCGGCTTCCACCACCTTGCCAATCACCAGCTTGCCTTCCTGCGGATGCTCCTCAAACCACTGGCTCAGCTTGTCATAGGCGAAAGACTCCACCACCGGACGCACTTCTGAGCTGACCAGCTTATCTTTCGTCTGCGAGGAAAATTTTGGGTCCGGCACCTTCACCGAGATAATGGCGGTGAGGCCTTCGCGCGCATCGTCGCCGGAGATGGCAATTTTCTCTTTCTTGCTCATTCCCGATTCTTCGTAATATTTATTGATAGCGCGGGTGAGTGCCGCGCGGAAGCCCATCAAATGCGTGCCACCGTCGCGCTGGCGGATGTTGTTGGTGAAGCAGAGCACGTTCTCATGGTAGGAATCGTTCCATTCCATCGCCACTTCCACGCCCATGCCGTCCCGCTCACCCTTAATCAGGATCGTCGGGTGCAGGATATTCTTGCCCTTATCGAGGTAATGCGCATAGGCCTCGGTGCCGCCTTCGTAATAGAATTCCACCGTGGTAACCGGGTCGGTGCGTTCGTCGGACAGGCGGATGCGCACGCCGGAATTAAGGAACGCCAGCTCGCGCAGGCGGTGCTCGACGGTGGTGAAATCGAATTCGGTCTTGGTAAATGTTTCCGGCGACGGCAGGAACGTCACCGACGTGCCGCGCTTCGGCCCGGTTTCACCGCTCGCGCGGGCGGCGATTGGCGCGTCGCCGGTCACGCTCAGATGCTCCACCGTGTCTCCATGCACGAATTTTGCCTCGTGCTGCTTGCCGTTCCGCCAAATGGTGAGCTTCAGCTCCGACGACAGCGCATTCACCACCGACACACCCACCCCGTGCAAGCCGCCGGATACTTTATAAGTATTCTGGTCGAACTTGCCGCCCGCGTGCAGCTGCGTCATGATCACTTCCGCTGCCGAAACACCCTCGCCCGGATGGATATCGGTCGGGATGCCGCGCCCGTTATCCGTCACCGAACAGGAACCGTCGGCATTCAGGGACACTTCCACTAAATCGCAATGCCCGGCCAGCGATTCGTCGATGGCGTTATCCACCACCTCATAAATCATGTGGTGCAGGCCGGAGCCGTCATCGGTATCGCCGATATACATGCCGGGGCGCTTGCGCACCGCTTCCAGGCCTTTGAGTACCTTAATGGATTCAGCGCCGTATTCCTGCGTAACGGTTTTTTCGGTCATGGGAGCTATTTTTTCTACGGCGGATGCCATGGTATGCCTATGCGGTAAATGAACAAGGCGACATTGTCAGATTTTCATATGCGATTCAAGCGCAAGCGCATTATTTCCGCAAGGAAAAAGCAGGAAAAAACACGGCGGCGGAACCGCTGACAATTCAGGGTTGCCGCGCCCTGCCGGATTCGGTAATGTCGATAGAAGTATAAGTAAGGCTTTTTGAATAAAAAACAAGAATATATGAATAATTTTTCGCAGCATTTCGTCTCGGCCCAGCATATCGGCCCTATTGCGCAGCATCTGCGCAACTGGCGCGTCTCAACCGCCTTTCATGACACCCCCATTCAGCAGAGCGAATTATGCCGCCTGGTCAATGAACGGCGCAGCCCCGACGCCCCACGTGTCACCCCGGGCGATATTGAAACCATCGAATCGGGCCTGCGCACCTATACGCTTGCAACGCTGCATACCGTGCTAAGCGCCCTTCCCCTGCCCGCCGCTGGCGACATGCCGGAAGGCTACGACCGCGCCACCGCCTCCGTTCTTTCCGATTACCGCCGCCGCATCGAGGCGATCTACGCCGGCACGCTCGCATCCTATGCGCAAGGTTTCAGCTATCCGACAGAGAAAATTGCGCTCCGGCAATATCCCGCCGCGCCTGCGCTGCATGGCCGGCATCGGCAGCAACCGCAGAAAAATTCGCCTCTGGAAGCTCTACACGCAAAGTCCGACCTCAGCCCGCTGGAAATATATGCGCGCACCGGCCTGCTGCCCGCCCGGCAGCGGCAATTGATGGCCAGCAATCCCGAGCAGGGCGGAAACGATTACCGCACGCTGCTTGAGGCGCTTCAGCAAGTCTGCGCCGCCACTTCCGGCACTGGCCGGGAACGCTGAGCGGGCGATTACGCCGGGCAGAGCGCCCGCACCTCCGCCTGCTCCACCTGCAAAAACTGCGCCCTGCCTCGCATTCCCTCAAACAGCGCCGCATCTGTGCCGGTCAGCCATGCCTGCGCGCCGGTGCGCAGGATTTCATCGAACAGCTCCTGCCGCCGCCCGCCATCCAGATGCGCCACCACCTCGTCCAGCAGCATGATGGGCACCCGCCCGTGCCAGTGCGCCGCCGCCCGCGCCTCCGCCAGCACAATGGAAAGTAGCAGCGCCTTCTGCTCGCCGGTGGAGCAG
Organism: uncultured Rickettsiales bacterium; assembly: GCA_964409675.1. Taxonomy (GTDB): domain Bacteria; phylum Pseudomonadota; class Alphaproteobacteria; order Rickettsiales; family SXRF01; genus CAYMDD01. The sequence continues at coordinate 3,570 of CAYPEF010000098.1, forward strand.
GAAGCGGCCTCCATGTTTTTTAGCACATGCGTTACCGACAATTCGCTGCGGTGCACGCCCGCCAGCGCCCGGCCCGCCCCGGCATCGGCGGCGCGCGACGCCGCCAGCGCTTCCGCAAACGCCGCTTCCGCCGCCACCGCCGATGCGCCTTCGGCGATGCGTTTTTCCACCACCCCCTCCAACGCCAGCCTTGCTTTCGGAAACGGCAGCGGCGAGGCCTGCATTTCCTCGTTCATATGATCGCATGCCTGCATGCGGGCGATGGCGATGGCAGTACCGGTCTCAGCCATTTTATGTTCAAGGCTCGAAAGCCAGTGCGCATCCCCTCTGCGCTCGGCCAGCAGGCGGTTGCGCTCACGCATGGCATATTCATAGGCATTGACGCGGCTGGCATGCTCGGCGTCGAACCCATACACCAGCCGATCTAGAAACTTCCGCCGCGCCGATGCTCCCTCATTGAATAGCTGGTCCATTTGCGGCGTCAGCCACGTAACTGACATATAACTCGCCAGCCCGGCCTGGTTTTTGAGCGGTTTGCCTTCCACGCGCACCACCCGCTTATCCGCCTCCGGCCCCGCCGATACATCGCGCCCGGTGCCGATCTGCACTTCGCCGATCATGCTCTCCGCCTGCGCCGCAATCGCCCACGGGTGGCGCTCACCGTTCACTGCCCGGTCTATTTCAGCGATTTTCGCGCGGCGCATGCCCCGTCCCGGAATCAGGAACGACACCGCTTCCAGCAGATTGGTTTTCCCCGCGCCGTTATGGCCGGTAAGAATCACCGGCGACGCCTCCAGCTCCAGGCGCATTTCATGGTAATTGCGGAAATTCGACAGGCGCAGGCGCGAAATGCTGATACGGACGGACATAACGCCTTTCGTAGCACGCCACACTTAAAGGAAAAAGCATTTCACTGCGTTTCTGCGGTGAATTAATAATGATTATGCTTGTATCAGATATGCCGGTTAGCGGCAGGCTCTGCTTCCACGCGCTCGGCGAAGTTTTTACGCTCCAGCACATGCAGGCGCTCCTTCAGCGCCTCGGCTTCTTCTTTCGTGATGGAAGAAGATGCCTGCATTTGCTCCTCGCGCTCGCGGCCCTGGTAATGCCCGCCATGCTGCTGGTAATACTGCGCCGCCTGCTCGTATTCCGCCACCCGGCTGCCATGCATGGCCGCGGCAATCGCGCCGTTCACCCCCGCCATGATGCTTGCAAAGCCAATCGCCAGCAAGGGCGCACCCTGACCGACAATCAACCCGACGACACCTCCTACCAGCGCGGCAAGGCCGCCTGCGGTTAATACGGAAGTCGCCATATCCGCCGGCTTATGCACCACCCGGCCTTCGCGGTTCTCGCGCTCGATGCGCTCCTTGCCGAGCATGCCGCCAATCAGCCCGCCTGCAACCATACCCATGCCGGCATGCCGCCGCCCGCCAACCATATCGCCGATCAGCAACCCGGTGACTGCCTCGGTGTTAACCAGCGTTGGCGTGCGACTGGAGGGCACGACGATGGCGTCGGGGATGGTTTTATCTTCTGGCATATAGTATCCTTAGCATTAGCCAGTCACGGCAGGAACGGCAGATATAGAAGTACGTGATATACTAAGCGCTTCTACTTTACCCTTTTCCCTGCCTGCCTGCAACCGCGCTTCCAGTTCAGCTGCCAGTTCAGGGGAGACGGTATATTCAGGTTGCTTACCCAGTGCCTTTGTAAGTGATTCAAGCTGCGCATGATAAGTTTTGGCTTCTTCATACTCCCTGGTAAGGCGCTCCTTGCCCATACTGCCGCCAATCATGCCACCTGCAGCGATAACCGCTGATTCAACAGCTAATCCCACCAAAGAATTTCCCGACATAGCTGCTGCAGCCATAGAAGGAATAGCGCCCGCCAATGCGCCAAGCCATGCGCCAATAACGCTTGTTTTGTTTAATAGCGTCGGCGGAGCAACTTCCTTTCCATGCTCACGCTCATTCTTAAGACGCTCATTCCCTTTATAAGCCCCGATAAAAGGCGCAGCGACAGAAGCTGCTAAGCCAGCAATCGCTAATGCAAACGTCACACCGCCAAGGCCGGAAGATACCGCGGCAATTGCATTGTTTACCATACCTGTGGCTGTAAAGATCAAGCCGCCTGCCGCTAGTCCCACCGCCAGATCGCGATTCCAATACCCTGGTTCAGTGCGTGACGGAACTCTATACGTTTTATTCTCTTCCATAACCGATTCCAAATTCCAGCATTTTCATTGCCAGATATTAACACGCCACATGGTGCCCCAAGTGTGAAACTTTTATGAATCCCACCTGACGTACAAAATAATAAAACCAATCAGTTACTTAATAATAAAAATCCAATCACCTCAAATATTACTACATTATTAAGCTTGCAGTTATAATCCTTATAAACCACAAGAGTCCAACCAGCCCGCCAAGCTTCAGCATTTCATTAAAGCGCACCGGCAAAAGCGCCACCAGGCTATTAATCTGGGGATATCGCTTCAAATATACCACTTCGATAGGTTCCTCAGGCTTGGCAAAAAAATACAGCTCATCGCTCACCCGCCTCTCGGTGAAGACGCGCTGGCCGGAGGCATCCTCGAACCGGCAGGCCAGCCGGTGCCGCCCGAGCATCGCCTTGATGATCGGCACCCACATGCTGCGGCTGATATAGACATGCTGCTCGCCTTCCTTGCGGATCACCACCCCTTGCGTGCGCTCCCTGAACTGCTCAAGCACAAAAAACAGAACGCACGCCCCAATTAACACCGTTGCCGCCACCAGCAAAAGTACGGTGTAAATTTCTATCACTGTATCACACCCGCATCGGCATGATCACATACAGCGAACCCGCATCCGCCGTATCGCGCACCAGCACGGGAGAGGACGGGTCATGCAGCAGAAACTGCGCGGTTTCGCCTTCGATCTGTCCCATCATCTCCAGCAGGTAGCGCGAATTGAAGCCGATCTCCAACGGGTCGGAGCTGTAGCTCACCTCGAACTCATCCGAGGCATTGCCCGCCTCGGCGCTGCTGGCGGCCAGCCCTAGCTTCCCCGATTCCAGCGAAAGGCGCACGGCGCGCGAACGCTCGGAGGAAATCACCGACACGCGGTCCACGCCTTCCTTGAATCGACGGCACTCCACTTCCATCAATTTTTCGTTATTCGCCGGGATCACCCGCTCGTAATCGGGGAAGCTGCCGTCGATCAGTTTCGACACCAGCACCGCCGCACCGACGACGAAGCGGATTTTATTTTCCGATACGCTGATATTCACCGTCCCTTCGCCGCCTTCCAGCAGTTTTTTCAGCTCCTGGATAGCCTTGCGCGGCACGATAATGCCGGGCATGCCCGCAGCTCCCGCCGGCAGCGCCACTTCCACGCGCGCGAGGCGATGCCCGTCGGTCGCCACGCTGCGCAATACCTCGTTGCCGCTGCTCACCGCCGGATGCAGATAGACGCCGTTTAAGTAATAACGCGTCTCCTCGGTGGACATGGCAAAGCCGGGCTTTTCCGTAAGCGCCGCGCACTCGGCGGCGGAGAGGGTGAAATGATAGGCGAACTCGCCGTCCGCCATCACCGGGAAATCATCCGCCGGGAGGGTGGATAGGGTGAATTTAGAGGAACCGCAGACGATATTGGCACGCCCCGTGTCTTTCACGATAATTTCCACCTGCCCGCCATCCGGCAGCTTGCGCACGATATCGTAGAACGTATGCGCGGGCATGGTTGTCACGCCGGAGGACTGCACCTCGGCGGGCACTTTTTCCACCAATGCAAGGTCCATATCGGTAGCAGTGAGCGCAATCTCTCCGCTCTTCGCCTCCAGTTTCACATTCGCCAGCACCGGTATGGTTCCGCGCCGCTCCACGATACTCTGCACATGCGCCAGTGCTTTTAAAAGATAAGGACGTTCGATGAGGAATTGCATAAATCTATCGCAAAAATGGTGAATGGATAAATGACTAAGAAAAAACCTTACATAAATCCAGTTAAATTTCTTTGATACATCCGCTGCCGCATATCCCGCAAAGGGAAACGGCCATATAAACTACCGGGCTCGCTGCCCGAACGGCTTTGCAATGTGTTTTTGCTCAGGCAATCGGATATTACGCTCCAACGCAAGCTCCTCTGCACGACATCTAAATTCATTCATAGTTGAAAAACCTAAAGTATCCAAAATATTTTGCGCCGTATCGTAGCGCGGGGTACGGGTTTCGCCGCTTAAGCATTTCTGCACCCCTCTGGGCGTCATCCCGGCACGTTCAGCAAATTCCTGCTGAGTCATATCCAGCCTCGCATTCAGATGCACTTTCAGCGCTTGGCCAAAATTCAAAGACCAGCGCTGGATCATCTCAATTTGTTGATTAAAGTCTTCTATAGTCGAAAATCCTAACGCCTTAATAACACGGATAACTGTTTCGCCAGAAGGCTTATAGCGTTTATTTTCGCCAGTCGTTGTCTTTTTTATGGTGCCACCATTTCGAAGCGAACTGAGATAGGTATAATCAATACATGCGTTATGCGCTAATTCTCTTCTATTGATCTCTGGATGATTATCAAGATAAATATCCAATTGAGCCCCGAACGTTTCGCAGTATTCTTGCTTACGAGAATTATACTCTGACGAAACAGGTAATTGCCTTTCCTTATGTAGTTTTAGAACAAAACCTTCACGTTGCGAAATATTTTCGTTTAACTCTTTATCACTATTCACTTAATCAATTCTTTCTGGCAGTTTTTTATAGTTATCATTATTTAATTTTTTAACGACGAAGTAAATTGATATTAATTAAATCACCCCTGCACAATCCGCCCCAGCATCTCCACATCGGCGGCGAATTCCGTATCCTCGC
>CAYPEF010000099.1:0-8342 GCA_964409675.1 uncultured Rickettsiales bacterium
TGCGCCCGCTGAGAGATAGGTCCCCGGACGGCCCTGCGGGCCGCCGAGGACGACGAGTATAAGTTATACGTCGGCGAACATGTACTGCATGGCGTGCAAAAAAGCTAATGTTTCAATGGCAGCGCGAGCGTGGCGCATAATCCGGGATGTTGGTTGCTGAGCGTTAACCGGCCTCGGTGCAGCTTGGCGGCGGCTTCCACCAGGCTCAGGCCTAGCCCGCTGCCGGGCGTGTTGCGGCTGGTGTCCAGACGGAAGAAGCGCTCTTTGACCTTCTCCAGATGGTCGGCGGGAACCCCTGGGCCGTTATCGCGAATGCGTATGTATAGCCAGCCCTTTACTACTTCGCTTTCCACCGCGATTTTTCCATTTTCCTGCGAGTATTTCACCGCGTTATCGAGCAGGTTGGCGACGGCTTGCGTGAGCAGTTGCCGGTCGCCGGTGAAATCGGCTGCTTTCTCCGGCAAACTGGCGGTGAGGATAATGTTTTTTTCGCTGATCAGCGGCTCATAGAACTCCAGCACGTCACGCACCAGCGCTACCGCGTCGAACTGCGTGAAATGCTCCACGCCGCTGCGCCCTTCGGCGTTGGCGATGTTGAGGATATTGTCGAACATCTCCGCCAGCGCGTCCACTTCCTCGGTGGCCTCACGCAAGTCCTCGCGCGTGTGCTCCGGCAGGGTGGGGTCGCTGAGAAGCGCCTGCAGGCGCAGGCGGTGACGGCTTAGGGGCGTGCGCATGTCGTGAGCAATAGAGGTGGTGGAATATTTCACCGTGCCCACCAGCGCCTCCACCCAGTCCAGCATGGCGTTGAAATGGTTGGCGAGCTTGTCGAACTGGTCGTGTCCGCCGGAGGCGCGGATACGGTAGGAAAGATTACCCTGCATCACCCGCACGAATCCCATGTTGATATTATACAATGAATGATTCAGCAGCCAGATGATGGCGATACTTAGGAACAATGCGCCGGCCAGCGAGCTCAGCAGGCTTTGCAGCATGCCCGACACCAGCACGCTATGCAGCGCGTCCATCGACTCCAGATCGTAGCCGACGATCATGCGGGTGTCGCCAAACACGCTCACATGCGCCAGCACATGCTGCGAGGGCGCATCGGCATGCGCAAGCGTCACATCCGCCCATGGGCCGTTGCCGAGATCGTCAGGGATTTCCTCAATATTGCCGGTAATCCTGTCTTTTTCCTCCAGCGCGAGAAATAAATTTTTATCATACAGATTGCCGATGCGCTCGGTGACGAGCTGGAGCAGCTGCGTAGTGCCGTATTGCTTAGCGCTGCGCTCCAGCTCATCCACATGCGCCATGATGATGCGGTGAATATCTTCGCGCGCAGAGGCGATGGAATGGTTATAGAATGTAACGCGGATCGCCACCTGTACGCTGAAAAAAGCGGCGAAAATCAAAATTCCTGTGCGGAAGGAAAAGCTTTTGAAAAAACCGCCGAGCTTACGCACTGAGCTTATACCCCGCGCCACGGATGGTGTGGAGCATCGGAGCAGCGAAGCCGCGGTCCAGCTTCTGGCGCAGCTTGCTGATTTGCGCGTCGATCAAATTGGTCTGCGGGCTGAAATGGAAATCCCACACATTCTCCAGCAGCATGGTGCGGGTGACGACCTGGTTGGGCCGGCGCATCAGGAATTCCAGCAGCCGGAATTCGCGGTTCTGCAAAGGAATCGGCTTTCCCTCGCGCTTGACCTCGCGCGTGAGCAAGTTCATTTCCAGCTCGCCCACTTTCAGCAATGCTTGCTCGCCCTGTGGCTCCAGCGTGCGCCGCGCTAATGCTTCAAGCCGTGCCATCAGTTCCGAGAAGGCGAAGGGCTTGACCAGATAATCGTCACCCCCGGCGCGCAGGCCCTTTACCCGCTCATCCACGTTGGAGAGGGCACTTAGGATGAGTACAGGGGTTTTGTTGCCGTTGGCACGCATGGCCTGAATGACGGCGAGGCCGTCCAGCTTGGGCAGCATGCGGTCGATGATGATGGCGTCGAACTGTTCTTCCGTGGCAAGGTACAGGCCTTCCAGCCCGTCCTTGCCGCGGATCGCGTTATGACCGGCTTCTTTCATTCCGCCGAGGATGTAATCGGCGTGCATGTCGTCGTCTTCGATGAGGAGTATCCGCATGGCATATCCCGGAAAGAAAAGTACCGTGCATGGGAGTGACGCATGCACGGTACCGGGTAGTCATAACGCTTTACGCCAGTAATTGCAAATTACTGTCCGTAAGCCTTACTTATTTAGCGGCCGGAGCAGCGGCTTTATTGGTCTTAGCGGCTTCGCTTACGCAGCTTTTGAATTTTACTTTATCGCCAGCGGCGGTTTTCTTGCACTCCGCGCGCTGTTCCTTGGTGATATTGGCTTTGTTGTGCTTGCCAGCCGCTTCGGCAGCGGTCACGCTGGCGCCGGCGACAACGAGGGAGAGAACGGTAGCGGTGAGGAGGTTCTTCAACATGAGGATAATTCCTTTGATATGATCTGTGTATGATTAGTTAAGCCGATGGTTGCCATCAACCACGCCCCGACTATGCCACACTCATTCCTGCCGCTCTTTCATGCGAAGATTACAAAATTCCAATGTTGAAGCTGCAAGGTAATTTTTCTTGTAATAATAATGCTATGAGCTTCAGAGAGCTTATTTTTTCTTCTTTCCGCCGCCGGTTTCCTTGTTCACCGTGGCCCAAGCGCGGCGTTCGGCTTCCTTATGCGAGACGCCGCGGCTTTCATAGCTGTCCTCAATATGCTGGGCCATGCGTTTCTGTTTGCCGGTATAGGCTCTTTTATCTCCGCGTGGCATAGAACATCCTTCTCAATATCTATATTAATGTGTCGTCCCCAGTGGCCCGCAGAGCCGTCCGGGGACACATTTCACGGCTGGCGCAAGAAAGGTGAATCTCTGGGCGATACTGCGTATCGCCGAGAATGACATACAGTTTAATGGATGATGCCTGACATTATGCTATGGCACCATGCGATGACGCTAGAAAAGATATAAAAAAGCGCTAATCCCGCTCGCCATCCGGTGAGCGCCGTGCCATTTCTTCTTCTGCCTGGCGGCGGAGATGTTCTATAATACGGTGCAATTGCGCCCGGGTGGCATAAAGCTGGTCGAGGAGGCTGAGCACCATGTCGGTGGTTTCGCGGTCGATGGCGAGGTCTTGCCGCAAATGATGCACCAGCTGCGCCCGGGCGATATCTATCTCTTCAAATTCCCAGCCATTACCGGTTTCCACCGGACGCAGCCAGGCTTGGGCGATGTAATCTTCGATTTCACCGGGTTCCAGCGCGCCCTCGCTTTCGGCAATCACCTGAGCCAGCGTTTTCATGATGCATGCTCCTTCCCGGCGCGGGCGTTGAAACTATGATTCTGCGCCCAGCCGCGCACCGCCTCTTCCAGCGCATGGTCAATATGCTTGGGTACCATGAGCATGATTTTTACGTAATGGTCGCCGCCTTTGATGCCTTTGCCCTTCAGCCTGAGCGTTGCGCCGGAGCTGGAGCCTTTGGGGATGTTCATCTCTACTGCACCGTGCACCGTCTGCACCGGCACTTTCGCGCCCAGAATGCTCTCATGGAATGAAACCGGCAGTTCGCTATGCACATCGTTACCCTTGCGGGTAAAGAGTGGGTGAGGGCGTATATGTACCTCTACAAAAGCATCGCCCTGCTGCGCGCGCCCGGGAAGTTTGGCGCCTTGGCCTTTCAGGCGCAGCTTCTGCCCTTCCTCAATGCCTTCGGGAATGGTGATGTCCAGGTTCCGCCCGTCCGGCAGCGTGACGCGGCGCGCCCCGCCTTTGGCGGCTTCCAGGAAGTCCACCTGTATGCTGTAATTGACGTCGGCGGCGGGTTTTGCGCCTGCCTGCCGGCGGCTGAAATTGCCGAAAATGCCGCCGAACAGATCCTCCATGCCGATATCGTCCATGCCGCCGTCGGCGAAATTATAATATCGGCTTCCTTGCGGCCCTTGCGCGTAGTCGCGGTAATATTGCTGCTGGCGGGTGGGCTGGCCTTCCATGTCGATCTCGCCGCGATCATAAGCGGTGCGTTTGTCCTTGTCGGAGAGCAAATCGTTCGCGGCGCTGATTTCCTTGAAGCGCGCGTCCGCCTCCTTATCGCCGGGGTTCAGGTCGGGGTGGTATTTCTTCGCCAGCTTGCGGTAAGCCGCCTTGATTTCAGCGTCCGTGGCGCTTTTGCTGACGCCTAGTACTTCGTAGGGGTTTTTGGCCATTGTTATCGCCTTTATCGTGTAAAATATCGCTTAAGTTATGGATGTTCGGGTAATATCTCCAGCACACTTTCCGACGGGCGGCATAATTTTACCGTATCGGGCGTGATCACAATCGGCCGGTTGATGAGAATGGGGTGCTGGAGCATGAAGTCGATCAGCTGATCATCGCTCCATTTCGGGTCGTCCAGTCCAAGCTCCTCGTAAGGCGTGCCTTTACGGCGCATCAGGTCGCGCACCGGCACTCCCGAGCGCCGGATTAACGCGGTCAGTTCGGCGCGCGTGGGCGGGTATTTCAGGTATTCCACGACATTCGGTTCAATCCCCCGGTCACGAATATGCTGGAGCACGTTGCGGGAAGTGCCGCAGGCGGGGTTATGGTAGATGGTGATATTCATATATGCCTCACGGATCAAGGGGCTTAAACTGCTTCATTGTACCTTATATATTTTTGCGATAGAATTTTGGCAACTCATCCTCGCTACAAAGGAGTGCATGGTATGCGTATTTTGGCCAAGGCAGTGCTTCTGTCAGGTATTTTATCGCTCAGCGGCTGCATGGCGCCCCCATCGGACGATAAAGGGGCAGACCGAGCCGATTTTAATAAATACGGCCAGAATATCTATAGCTTCCGCGATGTGGGGCGTGCTTTCCAGTCGGACCTTGGAACTGTGATGCAGGTGCGGGAAGTGCAGGTGATTCCTCCGGCTGCCGACGGGCCGACAGGACATTCGCAAGCATCAACCGTCCCCGTTCCCGCCATTGAATATACGGTAGAAACAAATAAGCGCTACGTCACGCTGGTGCAGAATAAAATCGACGGGGAGCGCGTATTCGGGGTGGGAGAGAAGGTACTGGTGCAGGTCGGCCCTCCCGGGGTGTACCAGCGCGTCATGGCGTTCGGGTTCTGATTAGCGCAGCGCCGCCAGTTCCGGGGGAACGGGGGCAAGGGCAATGAGCAGCGTGAACGCAACCACCAGCGCGATTTCCCATTTCGCCCGTTTAATGCCTGCTTCCAGCAGGGCCTGCGGGTGGCTGGCGCGCGGGCGGTGCTCCAGGTAAGATACGCTGAACTCCATGCCTTCCGGATAGGCGCGCAGATGCCTGAGTCCCAGCTGCATTTGCCGGCGAATGCGTTTACCGGCATGCGTGTGATACTGGTAGATCATCACCAGCCCCATCCGGCGCAGGACGGTGGCGGTAACGGTTTTGCCACTCCTTAGCAGTTGATTCAGCGTATGGTAACGCCACCCGGCCCAAATGATGAACGGCACGGCCAGCAGCAGGTTCAGCACATCGTCTCGCAGGATGAAATCGAAATTCACGCGTTTTTCCTCCGCCGCCTTATTTCCATTTGATTGAGCAGCCAATACTCGGCGTCTGCTCGCCACTAACGCTTCCGGTATCGGCAATTTGTACCATGGCATTGTAGAGCTCTCGCTGCCCGCTGTCGCGCGAGCCGGGAGTGGTTGCGTTCAGCCGTCCGCGGTACTGCAATTGCAAATTGGCGTCGAAGCCGAAGAAATCCGGCGTGCAGACCGCGCCGTAAGCTTTGGCCACGGCTTGCGATTCATCGATCAGGTAAGGAAAGGTGAAGCGGTGCGCCTGCGCGAATTTTACCATATTGGCGAAGGAATCCTCCGGGTAATTCTCCACATCATTCGGCATGATGGCGACGCTTGCGATGCCGTGCTGCTTCAGCTCCGCCATGTCCCGCGCCAGATCGCCCACAATCGCCTGCACGTAGGGGCAATGGTTGCAGATGAACATTACCACCAGCCCGCGCGGGCCTTTTACGCTCTCCAGAGTATGCGTGTTTCCATCAGTGCCGGGCAGGGAGAACGCCGGGGCTTTCCAGCCGGTTTGCGCTTTAGGGGTTTGCAGTGCGGGCATATGGAACCCTTTGATTTAAAATAAGTAATTATATATACACAATAGGTTCTATCTCGGCATCCCCGCACAGGGCGGGGATAACAAGTGTATTTTGCAATTACGCGGCAAGCGAATTCCGGCGCGGTGTGAGCATGACGGTGTCGGCTCTTACTTCCTCGTTTGTGGCGTTGCTTTCCAGACCGAGCTTTTTATAGGCCGCTTTCAGCGCCTCCGTTGCGTTTGCGGCATCGGATCCGTTGGCGATGGCATCGGCAACGCCAGCGCGCGCCTTTTGCAGCGCCAGCAGGTTTTCCGGCGTGAGCTTCAGCGGTGCTTTACCCTGCGCAGCGGGGAGGGGGATGCTGTAATCGGGGTTGAGCAAGTCGATATGCCCGGATTGCTCGCGCGCGGTATTCCACGCCGTATTAACCGCTTTCCATTCCGCACTCGAAGGAGAAGCACTGACGGCGAACAAGGCGCTGTCACGCGCGATCATCTGCGCAAGCGTTTCACTCTCACGGGCGATTTCTGCATCGGTTATTCCGGGAGTTTTGCCTTTCAGATGCTGCATGGCTTCCACCTTGACTGACTGGATAAAGCTTTGCGTGGAAACCAGCGTGTAATCCTTTACATCCGGATTGGTGCGGAACTTACCTTTCACAATCGGCGGCACGATGCCTTTATCGGTGGTGGCGTACATGCCGTCTTCCAGAGCCTGCGCCACGGCCAGCACGCCGGATGCATCCTTGCCCTGCTTCTGCATGTTCTCCGCCGTGAAGCGCAGCGCCAGGCTGATGCCTTCCACAAACGACATCGGGTTGAACAGCAGCGTGCCGGTTTCTTTCCAGAGCCCCAGCAAATCGGGCGCGGTGCCGCCCGAGCCAAGTTCCACCACGCCGCGATTATCATAAATTCTTCCCACGGAATAGGAGGTGCCCTTGCCGTTGATTTCAATATCGGTGGCGAAATCGCCGAAGATGTTGTTCAGCATCAGCACCGTGTCTTTCACTTCGTGCTTTTTGCCGTTCTTATCCACGCCGGTGAGATATTCCACGGTGGCATCCGCCGCGTTCTGCACGGAGATACTCAGCGCTTTATACTTCGCATCCTTGCGGATATCTTCCAGCGCGGCGCGGGCGGTGCTGTAATATTCGCCGTCGTCATCGAAGCCGAACAGGATGGTGTGGCGTCCGCTGCTCAGCGCGCCGTCGAGCGTCTGGCGGATCATGTTCTTCACGCGCTCATGATCGAAATGCGTGACCATGGCGACATCGCCTTTGTTCATGGCTTTGCTCAGCATCACATTGCCGCTGCCGTCGCGCACTTCCAGCGTTCCGCTACTTTCGGCTTTGTATTCGATGGCCTTGTAATGATCGCCGGTGGCGGAGGCGCGCACGATTTCCGAATGCTTCGCAGGCTGGAAGCCGCCGCGCGCTTTCACCCCTTCCCACACGTCATGCACATAGGCCGCATAGGAATGGTTGGGGGAGAGCACGTGCATTTTTTCTTTCAGCTCGGCGGTGGAGAGGCGGGCGAATAAATCATCCACCAGCAGGTCGCCCATTTTCTCCGGGCTTTTACGGTCGCGCGCATAGGCGGCGATATTGGTGTTGAGTTTTTGCGCATCAATGGCTTCCTGCAGCCAGCCTTTGAGGGCGACGTCATACGTCTTCAGCACGGTCTGCTTCATGCCATGCGCGAATTGCGCGCCGGCAGTCTTTACTTTATCCAGCGCATGATTCGCCCATTGCATGAAAGATGCTTTATCGGCGCTGTACAGCCGCACCGGCGTTCCGGCACTCAAGGGCTGGCTGCCGATTTCGGTTTCCTGGCCACTTTCGTCTTTATAGACCACCCGCAGCGTGCCGGCGCTTTTCATCACCCCGGTTTGCCGGTTTTGCGCGTTCGGGCTGATGACGCTCACCTCCAGCGGCGTTTCCCGGCTCCACGCGGGCGGCTTGACCTGCGAGCGCTCCGCCAACGCGTCCGACGTGCCGCGGGCGAGGTTCGCCTCCAGGTCGCTGCGCCACGCGGCGTTGGGGCTGCCGATGGTTTTCAGCTTAATGAATACGGCTTCGGCGAATTGTTCCGGCGAAAGTTTTTCTTTCCGCAATTCCTCCACATCCTGTTGAAGTTTCGCATCGGAGAAAATTAGCTGGTTGTTTTTCTCCAGCAGCATGATGGTGGAAATCACCTGATCGCGGCGCGGGGTGATGCCGGGGCCCTTCACGTAAATCAC
>CAYPEF010000100.1:0-8317 GCA_964409675.1 uncultured Rickettsiales bacterium
CGATGGTGCCAATGTTACAATGAGGCTTCGAGCGGTTGAATTTCTCTTTGGTCATGATGTCCTCTATACGCTAAAATTAAGACGCAATGCGCCTTAGCGCGTTAGATAGGCTGCAAAGCGCGGAATGTCTAGGGATATTTATCGATTTGGAGCGGGTGAAGGGAATCGAACCCTCGTGTTCAGCTTGGAAGGCTGACGTTCTACCATTGAACTACACCCGCGCCGGAAAGCGCTCATCCTTAATATGGAAACAGGCGGATTTCAATGCAAAAAACCGCTTTTTGCGTGGGCGGCAGCAGCTATTGCGCGATTTTTTCCTCCAGCGCCATCGCCTGCAGGTCGCCGCGCCAGCTATTGTTGCCGCTTAAGGAAATGGCGGTTTCAATGTCCTTGCGCGCCTGGGGGAACTGGCGCAGCAGGCGATAGCCGGTGCCGCGCTGGTAATAAAGCCGTGCGTTCTGCGGCTGGTCTTTCAGCTTCATCTCGGTCAGGCGAACGGCCATTACGGCATCGGATTGGCTGGCGGCGACATTGCCCAGCTCGCGCCGTACCACGCTGCGCTGCAGATAGGCTTCGATAAACCCGTCATTCATGCCGATGACTTGGGAATAGAGGGCTTCCGCTTCGCGGAACTGGTTTTTCATTACATACTGGGCTGCTTGCAGCATGGCTTTCTGCTCGGGGCCGATGCTGATGCCGTTGAATACGATCGCTGCCTGAGCGGGCGCGGTCTGCGCCATCAGAAAAAGCATAAGAATAATAATGATTTTATACAGCATAAAGGCGTTTATAATCTAAGCCCTGTATCAGGTGAAGCAGATAAATGAAATTCAGCGTATCAGGGGCAAAATGTATACATGCAATGGCTGATCGCCAATGGGTAAAGAAGCAAAATTATGATATTGCGTTCAGGTGAAATCCTCTTTGCTAGGTCTAGGAAAGCTCCAGAGAAAAGGAAGGGGGATGCCTATCCGGGGTATGGGTATATAATTGATATGAAATAATTATTTTGCCGTTCGTGCTTATATAATGCATGACATGCTGGCGATTATCTGTTACCAGCGCCTAAGCGTAAAGCAACTGCAGGGGGCATGTATGAAAAATATTTATCGCACCGTATTTACATCTTGGGTAATGGCTTCCTGCTCCTCGGTATCACTGGCCGCAAACCCGTTTGACGACCCGCCGCAGGTGGCGGCGCCCGCCCAGGTGAAGGCGGTCACGCCGGCGCCGGCCACACCGGTTTCTTTCGATAAAAAGGGGCTGCATGTTTCAGCGGCGGATGGGCTGGTGAAATTCAACGTATTCGGCTGGTGGCAGCTTGATCACCGTACTTTCATGGATGACAGCCGCACCTCCACCGGCAATGAATTCCGCACGCGCCGCCTGCGTCCCTATATGGAACTCAAAATGTTCGGCGATTTGCTAACTTACCGGCTGACGCCCGACTTCGCCGGGCCGGTGGACCGGTTTGTCTATAACTACCTGAACGTGAATGTGGATCCCGCTTTCCAGCTGCGCTTCGGCAAGTTCATTGCCCCGCAGGAACTGGAAACGCCGCAGCCTGACCCGGCTACCTTCATGATTGAGCGCGGCTTGCCGGTGTACCTGACCTCCGCGCGTGATGTGGGGGCCATGGCGTTCGGCAAGCTGTTCGATAAGCAGCTGGAATACGGCATTGCCGTAGTGCATGGCAGCCCTGACAATACGCTGCTTGACGCTAATGGAGACAATAACTATGACCTGGCTGGACGGTTGTTCGGCTATCCGCTAAAGCAGATGGATTCTTCCTGGGCCAAATGCTTCGGTGTTGGTATCGGCGCCACCGGCGGACAGCATGAGGGGCGCACCAGCCGTAGCCTGCTGCCTCGCTACCCCACCATCGGCCAGCAGACTATGTTTAGCTATACGGGAGGTTCCTATGCCAACGGTACCGCCTGGCGTTTCATTCCGCAGGCCAACTGCTATCATGGTCCCTTTGCTGTGCAGACCGAATACGTCTTCTCCGGGCAGGAAGTGCAGAACGCGGCTAACAGCCGCAACCTGGTGCACCGCGCCTGGGAACTTTCGGGCACCTATGTGCTGACCGGGGAGGATGTGACCTATGAGGGGATTACCCCCAAAGAAGACTTTAATCCCATGAACGGACGCTACGGCGCATTTGCGGTGGCGGCGCGTGTCAGTCAGTTCATCGCGGATGCGGATAGTTTTCCCGTGTTTGCCAACCCAGCATCCTCGGTGCGGCGGGCCAATAATATCGGCATCGGCTTTAATTGGTGGCTGACCTATAATCTGGGCTTCTCCGCCAATTATGATTTCACCTCCTTCGACCGCGGCGCTGCGGCGGGCGATCGCCCAGACGAGCAGCTGGTGCTGACGCGCATGCAGGTGCGCTTCTAGCAGGCTGCCCGCCCGGGCACCGGCTTAACGGCGGCGGAAGCTGATATGGTGGCTGACGTCCGGCGAGCGGTCGCGGTGATCGCCGCCCACTGTGCCCATCCACCAGGCGGCAACGCCCGAGACAACCGAGGTGGCGGCCACGGCAAAGCCGAAGATAATGCCTGATTTACGGGCAAAGTCCTCCGGAATGCTGGCATCGGGAACGGGCGTCGTGCCCGTCTGCGCGGCCATGGCGGTGAAGAAGCCAACCACGGTGACTGCGGCGATGGTCACCAGCATGCTGGTGGCCCACACCAGAAGCCCGTGCGCGCCGTCGCGTATCTCGCGCTCGTGCGTTGCCGCGCTGCTGACCGGGGCGCGCATGCGCCCGGCCAGGTAGCCCCCGGCCATAGAGGCCATCAGCTGCGTCCACAGCAGCCATATCCCGACGGCAATGACGCGCCAGGTGCGGTGCTCGCCGGCATAGGTAAGCGTGCGCATGGCGGTAAGGCCAAGCGCGCTGCCGAATTGCAGCAGCACGACCGACACCGCGCAGGCCAGAATCGTTCCGGCGATTACCGCGCTCCATTCCACGTAGGATGGCGTGGGGAGGGCGGAAGAAGTGAGTGTGGTCATATGCACCTCCTACCGGATGCCTAAAAAGGACAGGATGGCCAATACCACCACCACCAGCCCTACCAGATAAATAACTCCGTTCATGTGAATCTCCTACGTTAGGTTGAATGAAAGTCAGTGCAGGAATTGGTAAGGATGAGCGTGTAAAAATTCTGCCGCTATCAATGGTTACACGTGCATATGGAGCATGATGCACACAGGGGAAATCCGTTATGGATCTATAAATCCATATGATGGTTAATCTCATTATATAAGAGATGCAAAACAGTGAAGGCGGTATGAATTGAAATGTAACTAAGCAAAAAATCTATATAAATCCCGATTGTCTGTGCCTGCAATTGCTTCAAACCAGATGCATTCACTTCTTGAAATTAAAATGCCAAGATCGGTACTACCTGTGCCGTTTTGCTACAACGGTTGTACTTTCACGAGAAGTTTTTGCCGCGTGGCTAGTGCTCTTTGCCGCCAATGTTTCTTTGATTAATTCCAAGTGATCTGGGATTCCGATTACGCTCTGATCTAGCGTAGCAACATCCCTGCGCTCTACGTCTTCGGCTAGGGCATAACTGGCCAGATCAGGGACCGAAAATGCAACGGCTTGAGTGGAAACCATGAAAAGCTCGCCTTTGTTAATACCATATTCAGGCATATCTGAGCGCGCTTCCCGCACATCAAATGGTCGGTTCGTATGGCGCTTGCCAATCAGCGTTCCTTTAAGTTTATCGATTGGAATCCCCGTTCGCCTTGCTGCTACACTGGCTGCAGCCTCGATGCCTGATAGGGGACTTTTACCTGCGTCAGGTTTTAAAAATGCCCCTGGCAAAGCGAGCCTATCCGTCCCGGGGTCTTTTTCCCGCTTGATAAGCAGGACTTCTTTGCCATGAGGGTCGGTAATGACGGCATCCACGGCATGAATGACATGTGCCTTGACCTCAGTGCCATTGGCTAGGGTCACATTTCCCAAATGATGGGCGGCTTCAGTAGGATCGCCGGAAATTTTTCTGGTTTTGGCAAGATTCCCGGCAAGACGCACCACTTCTTTACATGCCGTCTGGTTCTCTACCATCCAGCTTCCGGTTAAATTGCTGATAGCGCCGATATGCTTGGCCAGCAATTGCAGGATGGAATGAACGGTATACTTATCTGCCTTTCGCTCTTTAACCAGATGCATGAATTTATCCTGGTTAAATTGGCCTGCATCGTCGATGCAATTAATATTTTTGAGCAGATTCCTCAGCGCCTCTCCGCTTCGGAAAACTAAAGGCTGATCAGGTTCGACCGACTCCGTTTCAGAAACAGTCTCTAATCCTTTGCTTGCCTGTAAGTGGTAGGTCCACCTTTTAATGCCCACTAAATCTTCTTTTCTGGCGGGAAAATCTTTTTTTCTGCCCTTAATGTAGTACTGGCCATCCTCGTTTCTGGAAACGTAGCTGGTGCGAATCTTTGGGTCACGATGATATAATTCGATCTGCTCAATAGGCTTTATCGAAAGAAAATCTTTTAATTTTATGGCATACACCCCGGCCACTTCATGTCGATCGGATTGTATTTTTCCCAATTTTTCAAAGGTGTTTACGTCAAAGAACGATGAAAAAAGCGATACCAGATAGCCTGTTGGGGTAAGCAGTCTGCTTTCTGAACCTGTAAGCAGATAAAGTTGGCTGAGGGGAACGCCATATTCTTCCCGGCCCTCGCGGGCCGCGGTCATAAAAGGCATCTCCATGTCGAGTATCGTACCGGTGGCTGCTGCTACATGCTTGTCTGCAAGATGCGCAGTGCCCATTTCCTGCGCTCCTTGTGGAACCACCAGATAGTCAGCCTTGCCACCGAACGGGCAGAGCTCGCCAGGATAAGCCGGAGCTTTGCTGGAGCGGCGTGATAGCACCAGGTAAGGTTCATGATTGATAATGGCGAATGTGAACATCTGCGAAGCAGGAATTGGCGGGCCTGGTAATATGCCTATCTGGTCACGCATATACCCTGCATCGTGATCAATAACAGGAATTCCGTCTTTCTCGAGTGTCGACTCATCAAAGCCGAGCTTCTTACCCATGAAAGAGCGCCCTTATATCTTCCGGCGGGTCTTCTTCAAAACCGTAATAAAGAATATTGCCTATGTCGCCAATGGTCATGTCCAGCTTGCGTTGATGCTCTTGGGCAATTTTAAGTCTGCGAAGGGTATCGGGCGTGGATTGCACATACGCATAAAACGGGCTGCCGTCTTCACTTCGGCACTTAATAAATAGTATGGAATTGGCTTCATTGACCAAAAAAGCATCTTGAGAGGAAATGCCAGTCATTCCAATTGCCCACGGGTTAGTAAATATTCTAATAATTGCTAAGTGCTAATCTATAAATAAACATTAAATAATGTCAACGGATTTGTAGATGATTATCATTTTTAAATGCGGGGTGATGCATCTGAGTTACCAAGCCATTTTGGCTAAATACTGACTTCATCAGGCGAATTATGTAACATCAAGCATTTACATCCCAGCTCATAGGGCTGCTAGTCGTTTATCTTAAGTCGACATGGTCTCCATTCGAACATGTTCAACTGCTTTAGCGATTGCCTACTGATTTCTAATAAGAGGGATATCTATCTGGAGAGGAATGCTTATATTAATTCTGAATGACGATGCTGCTTACTACCATAGGCAAGGATATAATAAGATTCTTGAGTGAGAATAATGGAACATACTGAGAGAAAAAATATGGTGGAGGAGGTAGGATTTGAACCTACGAACGCTTACGCGGGCAGATTTACAGTCTGCTGCCATTGACCACTCGGCCACTCCTCCACAGGGCATTAAGCCGCAAAGAGGAAGCACTTTTAGCGATTTTATACGAGTTTGCAAGCGGGAGCTTTGGTAAAACGCGTTTTATCCGTTTCCTCCATGCCAATCCGGTGATTATGCTGGATATGAAGAATGGTTCTATTTATGAAAGATCCATCCAATAATGTTAAGAAAGTCAGGCGATGGCCCTTAAAATGCAATGGTTATACGGGCAGCACCCGCTGAGCGCGGCGCTGGCCAATCCGGAGCGCGTGTTCCGGCGGCTGGCATTTACTAAGCAGGCAGCGGAGAAGCTAACGCCGCTGTTGCAGAAGCGCCACCCCAAGCCCGAAATCGTGGAGGCGCAGCGGCTGGAGAAGCTGCTGCCGGCAGGAGCCGTGCATCAGGGCTGCGCCGGCGAAGCGGAACCGCTGCCCGAGCTGTCGCTGGAGGAATACCTGGCCATGGGCGAGGAAAAGCCGCTGCTGCTGCTCGACCAGGTGACCGACCCGCATAACGTGGGTGCCATCCTGCGCTCGGCGGCGGCGTTCGATGCCGGGGCCGTCATCACCCCTGCCCGCCATGCGCC
Organism: uncultured Rickettsiales bacterium; assembly: GCA_964409675.1. Classification (GTDB taxonomy): domain Bacteria; phylum Pseudomonadota; class Alphaproteobacteria; order Rickettsiales; family SXRF01; genus CAYMDD01. The sequence goes on from CAYPEF010000100.1 coordinate 6,382, forward strand.
GGAAGCAACGGGTACGCTGGCTAAAGCGGCCTCCGGTGCGCTGGAAATGCTGCCGTTGATTGCCGTTTCCAACCTCGCGCAGGCGATGGAAGTGCTGAAAAAAGCCGGCTACTGGGTAGCCGGGCTGGACGGCGCGGCGAAGCAGACGCTGGCGCAGGCGAAGCTTTCGCGCAAATCCGCGCTGGTGCTGGGCGCGGAAGGGGCGGGCCTGCGCCGGCTCAGTGCCGAGCGGTGCGATCTGTTGGTGAAGCTGCCGATCCACGCGCAGATGGAATCGCTGAATGTCTCCAACGCGGCGGCGGTGGCGCTGTATGAACTGAGCAGGGAGGTATTGTGAGTATTCGACTGATGAATGCAGGCGACGCGAGCGCCATGCGCGAGCTGTGGCTGGCGGGGCTGCGGGAGGTGCCGGATATGTTTACCTCCTCCTATGCGGAGGAAGCTTCGCAGCCGCTGGACTATTTTGCCAAGCAGATTGCCAGGGGCGCTTCATTCGGCTGTTGGGACGGGGAGGCGCTTGGCGGCATGGTCGCAATCTGGGTGCCGGACAAGCGCCAGCAGTCGCGCCACAAGGCCTATCTCGGCGCCATGTATGTTGCACCGCAGCATCGCGGCAAGGGAGTGGCGAAGGCGTTAATCGAGGCGGCGCTGGAACATGCGAAGGACTATGCCGAGCAAGTGTCACTGGGCGTCTCCGCCCATAATGCGGGGGCGATCCGGCTGTATGAATCGCTTGGATTTACCCGGTATGCGCTGGAGCCGCGCTCGCTGAAGCTGGACGGGCGGTATATCGATGAAGTGCTGATGGTGAAATTTTTATGATAATGTATTATCTATGCCGGTAAGCGGCACAGTAACCAATGAAGGCAATGCATATGACTACTATCATCCCCATGGGCACCGACGGTTTCGAGTTTATCGAATATGCCGCGCTTGAGCCTGCGCCGCTGGAGGAGCTTTTTACCCGGCTGGGCTTTACCCATATCGCCAACCATCGCTCCAAGCGGGTGAAGCTATACAGGCAGGGGAATGTCAATTTCATCCTGAACGCGGAAAAAACCGGCCATGCGGAGGGGTTTTACAATGCGCATGGTCCCTCAGCCAATGCCATGGCCTTCCGGGTGAAGGACGCCGCTGCCGCCCTTGTTCGCGCGAAATCGCTCGGCGCGGAGATCGTGCAGCCGAACGTAGGGCCGATGGAACTGTCCATCCCGGCCATCAAGGGTATCGGCGGCAGCCTGATTTATCTGGTGGACCGCTACGGCGGGCAGGGGCCGGATATTTATGATATCGACTTTACCTATCTCCCCGGCGTCGAGCGAAACCCTGCGGGCGTAGGGCTGAAAGAGATTGACCATCTGACGCATAATGTCTACCGCGGGCACATGGACGAATGGGCGTCATTCTATGAGCGCCTGTTCAATTTCCGCGAGATTCGCTATTTCGATATCGAGGGCAAGCTGACCGGCCTGAAAAGCAAGGCCATGACCAGCCCGTGCGGCAAAATCCGCATTCCCATCAACGAATCCAGTGACGATAAATCGCAGATCGAGGAATATTTGCGCGAATATAAAGGCGAGGGCATCCAGCATATCGCCCTCTCCACCGGCGATATTTACGCCACCGTCGAGGCGCTGAAAGGAAAGGACGTGCGCTTCATGAGCGCGCCGCCCGCCACCTATTACGAGCGCCTTGCCACCCGCCTGCCCGGACACGCAGAGGATGTGGCGCGCATGCAGCAAAACGGCATCCTGCTCGACGGCGCACCCGAATCCGCACCGGGCAAAAAAGACGGCGGCCTGCTGCTGCAAATCTTCACCGCCACCGTCATCGGCCCGATTTTCTTCGAGATCATCCAGCGTAAAGGCGACGAAGGCTTCGGCGAGGGCAATTTCCGCGCGCTGTTTGAATCCATCGAGGAAGATCAGATCCGGCG
>CAYPEF010000101.1:0-4441 GCA_964409675.1 uncultured Rickettsiales bacterium
AGCGGGTCGGCGAAGCGGAAGCGGGGGAGGCCGCTTTGGCGGGTGCCGAGGAGTTCGCCGCCGCCGCGAATATGCAGGTCGGCCTCGGCGATGCGGAAGCCGTCTTCGGTTTCACGCAATATCATGAGGCGCTTGCGGGCGGTATCTCCGGCGCGGTCGTTATAGAGCAGCACGCAGGAAGAAGGCTTCTCGCCGCGCCCCACGCGCCCGCGCAACTGGTGCAGTTGCGACAGGCCGAAGCGCTCGGCCTGTTCGATAATCATGATGGTGGCGTCACGCACGTCCACGCCCACTTCCACTACCGTCGTGGCAACGAGGATGCGCAGGGCGCCGCCGGCGAAGGCGTGCATCACCGCGTCGCGCTCGTCCGCTCGCATGCGGCCATGCACCAGACCGACGACGCTGCCGAAGCGGGCGCGGAACTCGGTGGCGCGGGATTCGGCGGCGGCGATGTCTTTACTGGTGGATGGTGAAGGGTGGATGGTGGATGGTGGGGAAAAATATTCACCATCCACCATCCACCCTTCACCATCCACTTCTTCAATCAACGGGCAGATCCAGTAGATTTTCTCATTGGCGGCCAGCGCCCGGTGAAGTGCGTCCATCACTTCTTCATAGCGCGACAGCGGCACCACGCGGGTGATGATAGGCTGGCGACCGGCGGGTTTTTCCGTGAGCAGGGAGCAATCCATGTCGCCGTATATCGTCATGGTCAGGCTGCGCGGGATGGGGGTGGCGCTCATGTGCAGGATATGCGGCTGCTCGCCCTTGGCGGCAAGGCGCATGCGCTGCTCCACGCCGAAGCGGTGCTGTTCGTCGATCACGATCAGGCCGAGCTTGTGGAAGTTCACGCCCTCTTGAAACAGCGCGTGCGTGCCGATGGCGATGGAGACGGAGCCGTCCGCCAGCGCGGCGGTGATGGCCTCGCGCTGTGCGCCTTTTACACTGCCGGTGAGCAGTTCGATGCGCACATTTGGCAAGCTGGCGCAGAACTGGGTGAGGGTTTTATAATGCTGGTTGGCAATGATTTCGGTGGGCACCATCAGGGCGGCCTGATAGCCGCTTTCCACCGCGCGCAGCATGGCCATCAATGCCACCAGCGTCTTACCGCTGCCGACATCGCCCTGCAGCAGCCGCACCATGCGCTTGTTAGAGGAAAGGTCGGCGTCGATCTCGGCAAGTACATCCCGCTGGCCTTGCGTCAGGCGGAAGGGGAGGGAGGCGGTGAGAGTATCTCGCAAAGCGGTTGCATCGGCAATGCTGGGGCCGGTTTTGCTGCGCGCGCGCAGGCGCAGGCCTGCCAGATGCAACTGGTGGGCGAGAAGCTCATCATAGGCCAGACGCTGGCGGATGGGGTTGTCGGGCGAGAGATCGGCCATGTCTGCGGGGAAATGGGCGGCGGTGATGGCGTCCTGCCAGTGCGGCCAGCCTTTGGCCGTGCGTTTTTCGGGTGTGATCCATTCGGGAAGGTCGGGCAGCTGCGCCAGGATCATGTCGATCAGCGTGGCGATCTTTTTATTGGTGAGGCCTTGCGTGAGCGGGTAGAGCGGCTCCACGCGCTTGATATTGGGCAGCTCGCTTTCCGGGGCGATGATGTCCGGGTGCGGCATTTGCAGGCGGAAATCGAATTTCTCCACGCGCCCGCTGATGACGCGGGTTTCCCCGACAGGCAGGGATTGCTTCAAATATTCCACCTGCGGCGAGAAGAAAATCAGCTCGATGCTGCCGGTTGAATTAGAGCAGAGCACGCGGTACGGCTTCTTGCCAGCACCCATGAACTGGCCGCTGGAAGGCGGATGATGCGCATCCACGCGGACGATAAACGTGGCCACCGTATCGGCGGGCGCTTCGCGTAAAGTAGGCATGAAGCGGCGGTCGATGATGCCGGAGGGGAGGTGGAATAGAAGGTCGCGCAAAAGCGGAGTAATGGTTTCGTCATTCTTCAGCAGCCGCCCGAATGCCTTGGCAAGGTTCGGCCCCACGCCTTTCAGGCGGGTGACGGGGGAGAACAGGGCGAACAGGATTTGCGGGCGCATGGATGGTGAATGGTGGATGGTGAAATGTGGAGAGTGAAGGAATATTTATACCATTCACCTATCACCATCCACTATTCACTTATCAGGCGGCGCGTTTCAGCTCCAACCTGTCAAACACCCAATCCAGCGCCCGGGTGAGTTCGGTCATCATCTCGCGCGTATGCAGCGGGGTGGGGGTGATGCGCAGGCGTTCGGTGCCGCGGGGGACGGTGGGGTAGTTGATCGGCTGCACATAGATGTCGAAATTCTGCAACAGCATGTCGGAAGCCTGCTTGCACTGCACGGCGTCGCCCACCAGCACGGGGATGATGTGGCTTACCGTGGGCATGACGGGGATGTTGGTGCGGTAGAGCATGTCTTTCAGCATGCGCACATTGTCCTGCTGTTGTTTGCGCTCGGCGTCCGATTCCATTAAATGGCGGATGGCGGCCACCGCGCCGGCGGCCAGCGCCGGGGGCAGGGCGGTGGTGAAGATGAAGCCGGGAGCATGGGAGCGGATGGCGTCCACCAGCATGGCGCTGCCGCTGATATAGCCGCCCATGATGCCGAATGCCTTGGCTAGCGTGCCCTGAATAATATCTACGCGGTCCATCACTCCGTCGCGCTCGGCGATGCCGGCGCCGCGCTCGCCGTACATGCCGACAGCGTGCACTTCATCGAGATAGGTCATGGCGCCGTATTTTTCGGCAAGGTCGCAATAGGTGCCGATAGGGGCGATGTCGCCTTCCATCGAATAGACGGACTCGAAGGCGATCAGTTTCGGGCGGGCGGGGTCCACCTGCTGAAGCAGGAATTCCAGGTGCGCGGGGTCGTTATGGCGGAAGATGTGTTTCTCAGCGCGGCTGTTGCGAATGCCGTGGATCATCGATGCATGGTTGCATTCATCGGAGAATATCACGCAGTCCGGCAGCAGGTTCGCCAGCGAGCAGAGCGCGGCTTCGTTCGCCACGTAACCGGAGGTGAAGACCAGCGCCGCTTCCTTGCGGTGCAGCTCGGCCAGCGTTTCTTCCAGTACTACCATTAAATGGTGCGTGCCGGAGATGTTGCGGGTGCCGCCCGCGCCGGCACCGTAGCGCCGCGTGGCTTCGCACATGGCGCCGACCACTTCCGGGTGCTGGCCCATGCCGAGATAGTCGTTACTGCACCAGACGGTGACGTCGCGCCGTGTCAGATGGCTCTTGGCCAGAGGGTAGCTGCCGGCGCGGCGCTCCATATCGTTGAAAACGCGGTAACGGCCTTCGTTCTTTAAGGAACGGATGGCCTGGGCGAAATACTGTTCGTAAGGAAAGCTCATGCGCCCAGTATTAGCATAAAAATGCCATGCTGCATTTGATTTTTATCAAGCAGGGGGAGAAAAATCCCCGTTCGGGCGCGAGCTTAGCCCATGCAAAAGCGCAACACTCACGCCAAATACCCATAATCCGCCGAACTGGTGCTTCAGCGCCAGCGGCAGCGGCACCTGGTGCAAAAGGGTCAGCACGCCGAGGAGAAACTGGATAAAAAGGGATAAAAACAAAAGGATGGAGAGGGTTTTTACCCGGTTATCCGTGAGGTCGCGAAAGCCTGCGATGAACCAGCCTGTAAAACTGCATACCACTCCCACCGCCACCCAGCGGTGCAGGAACTGGATCAGGGGGATATGCTCCAGCCAGTGTTCACCGGGAGCGGATGTGAGCAAATCAGGCGGCAGCCAGTCGCCGTTCATGGTGGGAAAACTGTTGTAAATCAGCCCGCCATGCAGCCCCGCCAGCAACGCGCCGAGGATGATCTGGGCGCTGAGCAGGGCGGTGAACAGGCGGAACCCCCACAGGCAGCGGGGCGAAACAGGGGTGTTTCGCCAAGGCGAAAGCAAATCGAGCATAGTCCAGAGCAATAGCGCGAAGATCAGGAAGGCGGTGCTTAAATGCAGCGCCAGCCGCGTGTGGCTGACGAAAGGCCGCTCGCTCAGCCCGCTGCTGACCATATACCAGCCGATAAACCCTTGCAGCCCGCCAAGGGCGAATATGCCCGCCAGCCGCCATGCCAGCCTGCCGCTGATGCTGCGGCGAATGAGGAAGATCGTGAAGGGCAGGAAAAATACCAATCCGACGCTGCGCCCCAGCACCCGGTGCCAGTATTCCGGCCAGTATATAGCTTTGAAATCCTCTACATTCATGCCGGGATTGATTTGGCTGAATTGCGGGATTTGTTTATAAGCGGAGAATTCCTCCTGCCACTGGTCCGCATTCATCGGGGGGAGGATGCCATGCACAGGCTTCCACTGGGTAATGGAAAGGCCGGAGCCGGTAAGCCGCGTATAGCCGCCCACCACTACCATCAGCGCCACCATCAGGGCGCAAAGGCCAAGCCAGAGCGCAATGGAGCGCCGATCCTGCGAAACCATCCGTTGCATGCGGCCATGCTTA
>CAYPEF010000101.1:4541-8252 GCA_964409675.1 uncultured Rickettsiales bacterium
TTGCGTATGATGCGCGACATGATTGCGCTTTCTTTCCTTCCTTCTGTAATGCATGCGTCCAAGGCGCGGTGGTGGCTGGTGATCGGCGTGGCGGCGCTGGCCGTGGCCGGGCTGTTTTCCATTGTGCTGGTGGTGGCGCGCACGCCGTCGCTGGCCGGGCTACCGCTGTTTGCCCGGTTGTTCCATGAATCGCTGGTGGTGCATGTGAATCTCTCCGTGCTGGTATGGTTTTTAAGCATGGCCATGCTGTGGTGGAGCCTGCTCGCGGCCAGCAGCGGAAGAAAGCCGTTTATTGCCATTCCCTATCTGGAAAATGCCGCATTGATCGCCTTCGGAGGCGGGGCGTTGGTGATGGCCCTGTCGCCGCTGGATGCCAGCGGCGGAGCATTGATGAGCAATTACATTCCCGTCATCAATAACCGGATATTTTTTCTCGGGTTGGCGCTAATGCTTAGCGGCATGGGGCTCATGCTGCTGCATCTGTTTCTGGCGCGGCCCAGGCGCACACCGGCATCAGGCATCGACGGGGCGCTGCATTTTGCCGTCAGCGGTAGCGCCATCATCGCCATGCTGGCGCTGCTGGCGTTTGCCTGGTCGTTTCCGCTGGTGCCGCGCGGGATCGAGGAGACGCGTTATTATGACATGCTGTTCTGGGCGGGTGGACATCTGCTGCAATTCGTGCACGCGCAGGTGCAGATGGTGGGGTGGCTGGTACTGACCTTACTGTTAGTCGGTCGGCTTGCTATTGCGCGGGGATTGCTGTTCGGCCTGTTTGCCGTAGGGCCGCTGGCGGCGCTGTTCTCGCTCTACGCATTTCTGGCGTTCGATGCCGCCTCCATGGAGTTCCGCGAATTTTTCACCCGCCTGATGATCGGCGTCAATGGGGCCGCGCCAAGCGTGTTGATGATTATACTGGCGGCGGCGCTGCTGCGCGGCCGGACGCGCAACCCGCAGCACCGGGCGATGCTGTCCTGCCTTGCCATGTCGTTTTTGCTGTTTGCCTTCGGCGGGGCGTTCGGGGCGATGATTCAGGGTCAGAATGTGACAATCCCGGCGCATTATCACGGCTCCATCGTGTCAGTGACGCTGGCGTTCATGGGGGTGGCGTACCTGCTTCTGCCGCGTTTCGGCTGGCGCGAGGTGGGAAGCTGGCGGCTGGCCTTCTGGCAGCCTATCGTGTACGGGGTCGGGCAATTGATCCATATCTCCGGCCTTGCCTGGTCCGGGGGGTATGGGGTATTGCGCAAAACGCCCGGGGCGCTGGAGGGGGGATATACGGCATCGGCGAAAGCGGCGATGGGCATGATGGGCGCGGGCGGGATGCTTGCTATCATTGGCGGGCTGATGTTCGTGATCGTGATGGTTCGCGCCATGCGCCGGGCGAAAGCTCTGCCAGAACAGGCATAACACCTTACCAACTTGTAATGCGCGCTTAATGGTTTCGCTATTGCACGTTTATACGCTTTATGACATAAGCGGTTTCATCAGTTCACGCTTTTATTCTCTCACAAAAGTCAAGGGACCAAACTATGTACGCGAAACAAATACTGGCTTCCTGCCTTGCTCTTACCATGGTGGCCGCTTGCACCGAACCCGGTGGCGAGCCGGGCCGCGGCGTGCTTTCGGGCGGCGCAATCAACAAGCAGGATGTCGGCACGCTGGCGGGCGCCATCGGCGGCGGCGTGATCGGCCATAATATCGGCGGCGGCGCGGGCAAGACCGTGGCGACCATCGCCGGCACGCTGATCGGCGCGGGCCTCGGTGCATCCGTGGGCCGTTCGCTGGATAACGCGGACCGCCAGGCGCTCAACAACAGCACTGCGCGCGCGCTGGAATACAATCAGCCGGGTGATGCGCTTCCCTGGCAGGGCACTAACAGCGGCACCGTCATCCCGGGCAATTACTATCAGCGCAACGGCCAGTACTGCCGTGAATACACCCAGCGCGTGAATGTCGGCGGCCGCATAGAAGAAGGCTACGGCACCGCCTGCCGCCAGCCGGACGGAAGCTGGAAGATCGTTCAGTAATGGCGCTTAATCCATCTGTAAGCGGCGCCGGGCCTGAATCCGACGCCGCTTCTCCCATTCCAACCGGCTCGCTGATGAAGGGCAAGCGCGGCCTGATCATGGGCGTTGCCAATGATAAATCGCTTGCCTGGGGCATCAGCCAGTATGTGCATGCACAGGGCGCGGATCTTGCGTTTACCTATCAGGGCGAAGCGCTGGAAAAGCGTGTGCGCCCGCTGGCGTCCAGCCTCGGCAGCGAAATGGTGCTGCCGTGCGATGTGACCGACATGGCGAGCGTGGACAGCGTATTTGACCGGATCGAACAGGATTGGGGCGGGCTGGATTTTGTGGTGCATGCCATCGCCTATTCCGACAAGAATGAACTGAAGGGGAAATACGTCGATACAAGCCTGGAAAATTTCCAGATGACGATGAATATCTCCTGCTATTCCTTCACCGCCATTGCACGGCGCGCGATGGTGTTAATGCCCAATGGTGGCAGTATGCTGACGCTTACCTATATGGGCGCTGAGCGCGTTACGCCGCATTATAACGTAATGGGTGTGGCCAAGGCGGCGCTGGAAGCCAGCGTGCGTTATCTGGCGGCAGACCTGGGCGGGCAGAAAATCCGCGTCAATGCTATTTCCGCCGGGCCGGTGAAGACGCTTGCCGCTTCGGGCATTGGCGATTTCCGCTATATCCTGAAATGGAATGAGTATAACTCACCGCTCCAGCGCAACACCACTATTGAAGACGTGGGCGGGGCGGGGCTGTTCCTGCTTTCCGAATTGGGATCGGGTACCACCGGTGAAGTGCTGCACGTGGATTCCGGCTATCATGTGGTCGGCATGAAACGCCCGGACGCGCCGGATATTGCGACGGTTTAATTTACATGCCGCGTCCGGATGCTTTGTTTTCGTCTTTGGCGTTGGTGCTTATACAGCGTTGTGCGTAAATGCGGGCGTCAATGATCGTAGCAAGATCGCCTTTCGTCATGCCGTTTACTTTAAATAAATCGGTTGGTTGGCTAGGCTCGGTTACAATTAAAGCATTTAGCTTGTCGCGGATACGCGTGATAATGCCATCTGGCTTGCTTTTATCTTCAGAATCATAATCAAACCGTTTTGCCAATGCCTCATATGCATCCGCAGGTATGGTAATAAATAGTTTGCGCTCATTGGAGGGGTTGACAGATTCTTCAACTTCATGACACGTAAATGGCGTGCCGAGAAGTGTTAACTTCTGTTCGATGTAATCTGCCGTCTGGCCTCGCTCCTCGCGTATAACGAGCATCAACTGGCCGTTTAAATCATGCTTTTCACCGTAACTTTTGGTGTACTCAAGGTCTCTTGCTGCATGTAAAAGAACGGATGCGGCGGCATGCTCTTCAGGGGAGGCATTGATTGTAGCACTGGTTCGCTCGGGGGTACGTGCGCGCCTGCCAGCTTCTCCCTCATTATAATTATCACCGTAACGGCCTTTCTCGCGCGTTCTGGCCATATAATTTGCTTCCTCTTTACAACCTATTTATACATGCATAGTAACATTCCTAAATACCGGCGCAATAATAATTAAATATTTCCTATGACATTCAATACCTTCGGTACTATTTTCCGTTTTACCACCTGGGGCGAGAGCCATGGGCCCGCCATCGGCTGCGTGGTGGACGGGGTGCCGCCGGGGCTGGAGTTGAGCGAGGCGGATA
>CAYPEF010000102.1:0-8163 GCA_964409675.1 uncultured Rickettsiales bacterium
GAATAATGCTATGATTGTGCAATTCTTCCACCCGGTCACAATCGCCGCAGATGGGCAGCACTGAGAGTGCGTGATGATGATCTTTTGTGCAATCACACGCCACAAATGCGCCCAACTCCTTGATTTTATGCACTGCGCCTTCCTTGATGAGTACATCGAGCGCGCGGTAGATAATCGGCGCACTTTTAATGCCGCTTTTCTTGAGCTTCTCTAGCAGCGTGTAGGCTGTCATCGGCTCTTTAGCTTTACGCAGTACTTTCAAAACCAATTCACCAGCCGGTGCGGATAGCGATGATGGGCGCGCCATAATTCCTCCTTATTTGTTACATAATAACAAATCTCTTTACGCCAACCATTCCACTGTGTAAAGAGGTAATTTGTTTCAATGTAACAAATTATGAATATGGCACATCGCGGGTATAAATATGCGTTGGCGGCGATTGCATTGCTCGTTGCAGCATTGCTATGGTGGGGAATTGTTTGGCTGGATATTCCGCCAGTGTACCGGCTTGCGCGAACGCATAACCCTTTCCTGTTCTATCAAGGGTATGTGCTGATTGCGCTGGCTGTACTGCTTGCGTGGTTTCATCGCTGGGCAGCCCATACATTACTATGGCTCTGCGAGGAAATCCGGCGTTGGGCGTCGGCGTTAATGGTAATGGGTGTAGTTATCGTTGATGCAAGTATGCACCTTCTCAGCATTCCACACATTGAAGGCTGGTGGCTGCCGATATTTGGCGGCAGCGCGTTTATCACCGGTATGAGCGCATGGCTTCATCAATGGCGCAAAAAGCCGCAAGACTTAAAGGCGGATGAGGTATAAATTATGCCTACCATCCTTGGACAAGCTGATGACTCAAAAGAAAAAAGACGCGCTGATATTTTCTGGTTTGTTGCTGGCATTCGCCACAACAATGTCGTGGGGCTATGCCAGCGGCGATTTTCAAAAACTTTTCCGGCCCCATACGCCGGAAGAAAAGGTCGCCGCCGAGCAACGCGCGCTCGATCATATATTTGGCAGCGACCAGGCGTTCGACCCAGCGGCTGACAATGTAACCAAGGAAGCGGAAAACAAACGCGATACGGTGTCATGGAAAACGCTGGCACATGCCAAGTTCCATATGGGGAAAACCAGTGATACATCGCCTGCGGGTGTGGACTTCGCCGATGATGTACAGGAACTGGATGGTAATGGCGTTACTATTACGGGCTATATGTTCCCGCTACAGGCTTCCGGCGATCAAGGGCATTTTTTGCTCAGCGCCTATCCGCCCAGCTGCCCTTATTGCCTGCCGGGTGGGCCGACCGAGCTGATCGAAGTCACAGATTCCAAACCGCTACGCTTTACCTATGAGCCGATTACCATCCACGGCGTTTTTCAGCTTCTGCGCGGTGATGCACTCAAAGAAGGTATGTTTTACCGCATGACGCATGTTCAATTGCAAAAGTCATAGCCCTGCCAATATTTACATCTTTTTTACACCCCATCCCCTGACTTTTACACCTCCGCTACAGCAATCGTCCTAGCCTGAAATCAAACCCATGAAAGGTTTGGTTATGGACATTTTTTATCTGTTATTGGGCGCAGGCTTCTTCCTGCTTTGTTGGATGCTCGCTGCGTATAGCAGCAAGCTGATGGAGCAGTAATATGGACCCGCTCATCATTCTTTCCGGCATCGCCGCTGTTGGCCTGCTTATCTATCTCATCATCGCGCTAATCAAACCGGAGGTATTCCTATGAGCGGTTCATTTTTAACCGGCAATGGGCTGCTCCAGATCGCTCTTTATTTCGCCGTGCTGTTCGCGCTGGTGAAGCCGCTGGGCGGCTATATGGCGCGCGTATATGAAGGCCAGGTGTGGCTGGAAAAGCCGCTGGGCTGGCTGGAGAGGGTTTTCTATAAATCCTGCGGCGTTGATAAAACGCGCGAGATGAACTGGAAGCAATATACCGCCGCTGCACTGATGTTCAGCTTGGGCGGGTTCGTATTGCTCTATTGTATTTTACGCTGGCAATCGCTTTTCGGCCTGAATCCTGCGGGCATGGCAGACCTTACGCCTGATCTGGCCTTTAACACGGCGGCAAGTTTCATCACCAATACCAACTGGCAGTCGTATGGCGGCGAATCGACGCTATCGTATTTCAGCCAAATGATTGGCCTGACGGTGCAAAATTTCGTATCCGCCGCACTCGGTATGGCGGTGATGGTTGCGCTCATTCGCGGTATTGCGCGCAAAAATACCGATAAGATCGGCAATTTCTGGATCGATATAGTGCGCGGGACGCTTTATATACTGCTGCCGCTGGCGCTCATATGGACGCTGCTGCTAGGCGCGCAAGGTATTCCACAGACGTTTGGCGATTATGTCAAAGCGCCGATGATCGAAGCGCAGCACGTCGATGAGAAAAAAGACGATCAAGGCAATGTAACGCAGAAAGCCGATACTATCACCGAGCAGACAATCGCGGTGGGGCCGGTGGCATCGCAGATTGCTATTAAGCAACTCGGCACCAATGGCGGCGGCTTCTTTAACGTCAATTCGGCACATCCTTACGAAAACCCGACGCCATTTTCCAATTTCCTGGAAATGCTGGCCATACTGCTGATACCGGCGGCGCTTTGTTACACGTTCGGCACGATGGTGGGTGATCGCCGCCAGGGTTGGGCATTACTTGCCGCAATGACGGTGATTTTCGTGCCGTTGATGTTTTATTGTGTGGCGGCGGAGCAATCCGGCAATCCCCATTTTTCTGCATTTCATATTGACCAGAAGGCAAGCGATTTGCAGCCGGGAGGCAATATGGAAGGCAAGGAAACACGGCTGGGCATCGTCAATTCGGCGCTGTGGGCATCAGCGACCACCGCTGCTTCCAACGGCTCGGTGAATAGCATGCATGACTCCTTCACGCCCGCCGGTGGCTTCGTGCCGCTGCTCCTGATCCAATTCGGCGAAGTAATTTATGGCGGCGTCGGCTCCGGCCTATACGGCATGTTGATGTATGTCATCGTCGCCGTTTTCATCGCTGGGCTGATGGTTGGACGCACGCCGGAATATATGGGCAAGAAAATCCAGTCATTTGAAATAAAAATGGCATCCATCGCCATCCTCGTTACGCCTCTCCTTGTATTATTTGGCACGACATTTGGCGTCATGACCGACATGGGTAAGGCGGGCATCTTAAATCCCGGCGCGCAAGGTTTCTCAGAAATCCTCTATGCGTTCTCATCAGCTGCCAACAATAATGGCAGCGCCTTTGCCGGACTAACTGCCAACACGCCATTTTACAATACGGCGCTTGGCATCTGCATGTTGTTTGGCCGCTACTTTATCATCGTCCCGGTGCTGGCTATCGCCGGGTCGCTGGTGGTGAAAAATACCGTGCCGCGCTCGGCTGGAACGCTATCCACCCACAAGCCATTATTCATTGTTTTTCTAGTGGGAACGGTGGTGCTGGTCGGCGCGCTGACATTCGTACCTGCACTCGCCCTTGGGCCAGCAGTTGAACATCTTAACCTGATTAAATGAGAATCTTATGAACGCTCAACCTGCTATTTCATATCATGCAAGCGACCCGGCCAACTTATGGCGGGCAACAGTATCGGCTTTTAGTAAGCTGACACCGCGCTACCAGCTCAAAAACCCGGTGATGTTCTGCGTCTATATCGGCAGCATACTCACCACACTGATTTATGTGCAGCAGCTGGTAGCGCCGACTAGCCAGGAAGCGCCGTGGTTTATTATTACCACCAGCGTGTGGCTATGGTTCACTGTAATATTCGCCAATTTCGCGGAAAGTATTGCTGAAGGACGCGGTAAAGCGCAGGCCGACAGCCTGAAAGCCGCGCGCCGCGAAACAAGTGCGAAAAAGTTAGCTTCGGCAAATGACCGCACGCGTTTTAAGGAAATTCCCTCCGCCGATCTGCGCATGGGCGATCTTGTGCTGGTACAAGCGGGCGATTTCGTACCCGGCGATGGACAAATCCTTCAGGGCGTGGCCTCGGTCGATGAAAGCGCCATCACTGGCGAATCCGCGCCCGTAATCCGTGAATCAGGTGGTGATCATGATTCCGTCACTGGCGGTACGCGGTTAGTGTCCGATTGGCTGGTTATTCGCATTACCGCCAATCCCGGCGAAATGTTTATCGATAAGATGATTGCACTAGTAGAAGGCGCAACGCGCCAGCGCACGCCGAATGAAATTGCACTCGGCATATTACTAGCCGCCATGACCATTATTTTCCTGATCGTGACGATGACCTTATGGCCATTCTCTGCCTTCGGCGTAGAAAAGTCAGGCCAGGGTATTGTTGTAAGCATTACGGTGCTGGTTTCGCTGCTGGTGTGCCTGGCTCCCACCACCATCGGCGGGCTGATTTCCGCCATCGGCATTGCGGGCATGAGCCGCCTGATGAAAGCTAATGTGATTGCCATGTCTGGGCGTGCGGTTGAGGCAGCTGGGGACGTGAATGTTTTGTTGCTCGATAAAACCGGCACGATTACCTATGGCAATAGGCAGGCAGTTGTATTTATTCCAGCTGAAGGAATTAATGTTACTGACCTTGCCAAAGCCGCCGAGCTTTCTTCTCTAGCGGATGAAACTCCAGAAGGTAAAAGCATCGTGGCGCTGGCACATGGAAAATATGAAATCAAACCCGTTGATTCCAGCACATTAAATGCTGAGTTTATCCCGTTTTCCGCTGAAACGCGCATGAGCGGCGTCAAAATCGGTAATCGCCTTGTAATGAAGGGCGCGGGAGATGCTATTGAGCAACATGTAAAAAGCTTGGGTGGGATTATGCCGTCTTCGCTGAAAACCTCGGTAGAGCAAATCGCGCGTAGCGGCGGCACGCCATTATTGGTAGCTGATGGTCATACCGTCCTTGGCGTCGTGCATCTCAAAGACGTAGTGAAAAGCGGCATTAAAGAACGGCTCGAAGCGTTGCGCCGCATGGGCATCAAAAGCATCATGATCACCGGCGATAATCCATTGACGGCCGCCGCTATCGCCAGCGAAGCAGGCGTCGATGATTTCCTCGCCGAAGCTAAACCGCAAGACAAGCTGGCACTAATCCGCGAAAAGCAAAAAGGCGGCGAAATGGTGGCAATGGTGGGCGACGGCACCAATGACGCTCCAGCGCTTGCTCAATCTGACGTAGCGGTGTGCATGAATTCTGGCACGCAGGCAGCTAAGGAAGCCGCCAACATGATTGACCTCGATTCCGACCCGACTAAACTGATCGAGATTGTCGAAATCGGTAAACAGCTGCTGATGACGCGCGGCGCACTTACCACGTTTTCTATCGCTAATGACATTGCCAAATATTTCGCCATCATTCCGGCAGCATTCGCCAGCACCTATCCCATGCTGATGGTGTTCAACATCATGCATTTGACTTCACCTATGAGCGCTATCCTGTCGGCGGTAATCTTCAACGCGCTGATCATCGTGTTTCTAATTCCGCTTAGCTTGCGCGGCGTGGAATACCGCCCGGATAACGCTGACAAGCTGCTGGCGCGCCATTCGCTGATCTATGGCCTGGGCGGCATCGTCGTACCATTTATTGGCATCAAAGCCATCGACTGGCTCCTAACCATTGCGGGGATTGTATGAAAACCATGATTGAAAAATTGCGTCCTACCGTTGCTTCGCTGGCATTGTTTACACTGCTATGCGGCGTTGCATACCCAGTCTTTTCCACCGCCATGCTGCAATCGCTCTTTGCAACACAAGCACAGGGCAGCCTGATTACGGGCAAAGATGGCAAGTTGCTTGGCTCAGAATTAATCGGGCAGAATTTCAGCGATCCTAAATATTTCTGGGGAAGGCTGTCGGCAACTGGCCCTTATGCCTATAACGCAAGCGCCTCCAGCGGTTCCAATTTAGGTAGCAACAACCCGGCACTCGTGGATGCTGTTAAAGGCCGCATCGAAGCGCTCAAAGCCGCTGATCCCAGTAACACGAAGCCTATCCCTGTCGATCTAGCCACCGCCTCCGGCAGCGGCGTTGATCCGCATATCAGCCCAGCGGCGGCACAGTACCAGATGGCACGCGTAGCTAAAGCGCGTGGAATCAGCGAAAACGCTGTGCGCCAGCTGGTGGAAAAATACATTGATAACCGCCAGTTGGGCATGCTGGGGGAACCCACCGTCAATGTGCTAAAACTGAACCTTGCGCTGGACGGTAAGCTGTAAGGCTTCTATCCTACTGGAATGGAAAATAATGAAACCGCAACACGCTTAAATGATGACTCTCCCGCGCCGGAGCGGGGATACCTCTTTGCGTTGATAGTTTCTGCCTTAGCTACCATCATCGCGTTGCCATTGCGCGATTACCTTAATCCCCAAAATGCAGTAATGCTCTATTTGCTGGGAGTCGTTATCACTGCCGCGCGCTATGGCCGCAGGGCTTCCATCCTCGCCAGCATATTATCGTTTCTCTGCTATAATTTCTTTTTTACCCAGCCTTACTACACGTTTGACGTCAACGATTATAAGGACTTCCTGACGTTGGCATTGCTACTGATCACCGGCGTTATCGCCGGAGCGCAAACCTCTAAATTGCAGCAAGAACGTAATTTCTTTCGGCAGAAGGAACGCAACACAGCAGCGCTTTACGGCATGTCGAATGCGCTAACGGCCAAGCGTGAGCGTGATAATATAATTTCAGTCATCCGCCAACATCTCGAAGAAGCATTTGACGCCACCGCACTGGTATGGCTTCCCGATGGTGAAGCATTGGCCGAACTGCGCGAGCAGGAAGCTGCCCGCTGGGCGTATGAAAATAAGCAACCTTCCGGCATGGGAACGCCAACACTTGCAGGCGCGCGCGGCTATTATCTGCCACTGGAGGGAACGAGCGGCATCATGGGTGTATTGGGATTAGTGCCGCATACCGAGCGCCAATTTACCACCAGCGAGTGCGAGATGATAAAAACCTTTGGCAATCTCGCCGCCACCGCATTGGAGCGCGTAGCCATCGCGGAAATGGCGGAAAAGAGCAAAGTGGAGGCGGAAGGCGAGAAATTGCGTAATGCGCTATTATCCTCCGTCTCTCACGATTTTCGTACACCGCTGGCCTCCATCAAAGGCGTAATCAGCAGCATGATGATCGATGAGCAATTACCTACCGGAGAGCGGAAAGAACTGCTTTCCTCCGCTTATCATGAAACCGCCAGGCTGGAGCGTATGGTAAGCAATTTGCTCGATGTAACGCTACTTGAATCCGGCAAGCTCACTTTGAAACAGGATTATTATTTCATTCCGGAACTGGTAGGCAACGCCATCGCGCGCACTAAGGAATTGCTGGATAGCCGGACGGTGGAATGCAAATTTGATAAAGAATTACCCGCCATTAAAGCGGATGGTCTTCTTATCGAACAGGTGCTGGTGAATCTATTGGAAAACGCCGCAAAATATACGCCCACTGATAGCGCCATCACTATTACCGCCCGTAAAGAAGGCAATGCCATACGCATGGAAGTAGTCGATCAAGGCCAGGGCATACCATCGGGTGAAGAACAAAAAATATTCGATAAATTCCATCGCGGTGCGCGCTCCGGTCAGGGCAGCGGCTTGGGGCTTGCCATCTGTCGGGGCATTATCACCGTGCACGGTGGCAGCATTACCGCACATAACCGAGATAGTGGCGGCGCAGTCTTTTCTTTCACGCTGCCCTTCAGCGCTACGCCGGATTTAACGCAAGAGGTTGCGGCATGAGCGGAAAAACAC
The DNA here is from genome assembly GCA_964409675.1 of uncultured Rickettsiales bacterium. Taxonomy (GTDB): domain Bacteria; phylum Pseudomonadota; class Alphaproteobacteria; order Rickettsiales; family SXRF01; genus CAYMDD01. The sequence goes on from CAYPEF010000102.1 coordinate 7,729, forward strand.
ATATCCTCATTGTTGATGATGAAGCACAAATCCGCAAATTCCTGCGCTCGACGCTCACCAATCATGAATATCAGGTCAGCGAGGCAGAAAAATGCTCCGATGCTGTAAAGCTGCTTACCACGCATCCACCCGATTTAATGCTACTCGATCTTGGCCTGCCCGATGGCGATGGGCTAGACGTTATCAAGGAACTGCGCGGCTGGAGCCAACTGCCCGTCATTGTGCTTTCCGCGCGCGGCCAGGAGCAAGATAAGGTTACGGCACTGGAGCTGGGCGCGGACGATTACCTAACCAAGCCCTTCGGCGCAGCGGAACTACTGACGCGTATCGGCGTGGCGCTGCGGCATGCCCGCAACAATGGCAACCAGCAGGAACAAGTCTTTTTATCGCAGGGATTGGTAGTGGATTTGGCCAAGCGCCTGGTATCGGTTGATG
>CAYPEF010000103.1:0-6767 GCA_964409675.1 uncultured Rickettsiales bacterium
ATCCGGACCATGCCGCCATCGGCAGCATCAACTCGCCCATGCAATGCATGATGAAAGAAATCTGCGCCCAGTGCCTGCAACAGCACGTGGACCCGGTTAGCGGCGAGGTGACCTATGTCTATTCCTGCTTCAATCAGGACCAGGAGCTGGACCGGGTATCATTCGCCCATCTGGATGCGCGGCTGAAGCAGAACGGGGTGCAGGAAAAACTGACCGCCGCCTGGATCAATCAATGCCTGCGGGAAACAGGTGTGCGTAACTAACGCCGCGGTGCGGCTTTGCGAGAAGCTCGTTTGCGTTGTGGTGCTGCTGCATCCGGCGGTTGTTGCGTATAATTATCGATGTCCCGGGTAAAATTGGCGTTATCGCATTGCTAGTGTTGATCCCGGTCAGTGATACGTGTCCCATCGAGGTATTATTCTTATTTGCCGCCGCGTCGCTGACATTGCCCCAATGTCCCGGCTCCAGCACCATTATATCGTGCTGCTTTCATTTTTTACCGCATTTCCAGCTGTGCGAGCCGACTGAAGCAGATGAGCGGGCAGTTCCATCGGATTCTCCCGAAGTATGGGGATTAAGGTCTATAATAAACCGTTCCAATATATAGTAACCAGGCTTTAGCTTGGATGAATTTTAATAATTATTTAATTAATCATTTAATTTCAATATATTAACATAATTGTAAGGTTTCTTGGGTATGCTTAGCTAGCCTGTAAAGGGCATTTAGGCGAACATATTAAAGAAATAAACGTGAGTTTAGAGGCGCATACACCAAAGCCATCCGTCATGACCCCTCCTGCTGCACAGGAGAATATGGCGGAATTTTCGAACGGCACGCCATTGCATGCTGCGGAATCGGCTGCGCCTGAGTCGTCCGCTCCGGTTAGTGACGCGCCGAAAAACGAGCTGAAGCCAATGCGCCTGGGTGAAAAGCTCGTCCATATGGGCCTGATTTCGCAGGACCAGATGCAGGTGGCGCTGACCGAGCAGAAAAATACCAAGAAGATGCTTGGCTCCATTCTGGTGGATATGGGCTTCATAACCGAAAGCGTGTTGGGGGAAATCCTCGCCGAATCCTCGGGCACCATTAAATTCGATCCCAAATCCACCATGCTGGATTCCGCTCTGGTGCGGAAAATCCCCAAGGATCTCGCCATGCGCCATAAGGTCGTGCCGGTGAGCATGGACGGCGACATGGTGCAACTGGCCATGGCCGACGTCTATAACGTGATTGCCATCGACCAGGTGCGCCGGCATTTCCCGCGCAATGTCAAAATTGTCCCCATTTACTGTACCGACTCCGAAATCCTCGAGCTGATCGACCAGTATTACGATTATGAAGTCTCAGTCGACGGTATTCTGCGCGAGATCGAAACCGGCATCCGTGAGAAAACCAAGCTGGACGGCCGCCAGGAAGGCTATGTCAACCCCACCGTGCGCCTGGTGAATGCGCTGCTGGTGGATGCTATTATGAAAGGCGCGTCGGACATTCACTTCGAGCCGGAAGGCAGCTTCCTGCGCCTGCGCTACCGCGTGGACGGGCAGATGATCCAGGCGCGCACCCTCCACCGCGATTACTGGGCGGCGATTGTGGTGCGCATCAAGATCATGTCCGGCATGAACATCGCCGAAACCCGCCAGCCGCAGGACGGCCGCATTACCTATAACGTATCGGGCCGCGACATCGACTTCCGCGTAGCCACCCAGCCGACCATCCACGGCGAGAATATCGTGATGCGCCTGCTCGATAAGGCCAAGGCGCTGGTTTCCATCGACCAGCTCGGCTACAGCGAGCATAACGTAAATACGCTGATGAAGCTGATCAAGCGCCCGGAAGGCATCATCATCGTCACCGGCCCGACGGGTTCGGGTAAAACCACAACGCTGTACTCGGTGCTGAGTCACATCAACGAAATCGACGTCAACATCATGACGCTGGAAGATCCGGTGGAATACATGCTGCCGCTGATCCGCCAGACCTCGGTGCGCGAAGGCATCCTCGATTTCGGCCAAGGCGTGAAATCATTGCTCCGCCAGGACCCTGACATCATTTTTGTCGGCGAAGTGCGCGACGAGGATACGGCGCTGATGGCTGTGCGCGCCGCGCTCACCGGCCACCAGGTCTATACCACCCTGCACACCAACGACGCGCTGGGCGCCATTCCCCGCCTGGTGGATATAGGCGTGCCGCCGACGCTGCTCTCGGGCTCGCTGATCGGCATCGTGGCGCAGCGCCTGACGCGTAAGCTCTGCCCCTTCTGCAAGACGCCGCATACCGCCACGGAAGAAGAGCGCCGCTTGCTCGGCGTTGAAGCGGCTCCCACCATTTACCAGGCCAAAGGCTGTGAGAAATGCGGCGGCAAGGGCTATAAGGGCCGTATTGCCATTGCGGAAGTGGTGCGCATCGATAAAAACATGGACGAGCTGATCGCCACCAATGCCACCCGCCGCGTAATGAGCGAATATGTAGAAAGCCAGGGGTTCGTCTCCATGGCACAGGACGGTATCAATAAGGTGCTCGCGGGTGAAATTGATATTAAGGAGCTGATAGGTACGGTGGATTTAACGGATCGGCTGTAGCTATGCACGCCCGCTCCGGATTTACCTTAATTGAGTTATCCATTGTGCTGGTGATTATTGGTCTGATTGCAGGCGGTGTGCTGGTGGGGAAAGACCTGATTAATGCCGCAGGGGTTCGGGCGACAGCCGCTGATATCGAGGCACTGAAAACAGCAACTTATGCTTTTAAAAGCAAATATAACTGCCTCCCCGGCGATTGCCCTAATGCTACAGATTTCTTTCCTGGTGTAGCTAACGGCGATGGGAATGCGAATTACCTGCCTTGGGTAACACAGGGAGCCATTGAATCGGCATATGCTGCATATGAACTTGCCGAGTCCGGCATGTATAAGAATGGATTCAGTGTTGCCGGAACAAGCTACTGGCTGAAAATCAGGGGTATGCAGACGGGAGACGGCGCTTATCTATATACGAATGACCTCTATGATGCGCGTGGAAGTATGGGAGTAAATGATACAAACGGTAATTGGGGAAACACGATCAGCATCGGAGGTATCTCCGGCGGCAATTTCGGCGGCGTGGGCATGACGGCGGAGCACGCGTTCCTGGTTGACAGCAAGATTGATGACGGCAAGGCCAGTTCAGGAAAAGTATTTGGATTTGACGGGCTGGTGGCGGGGCTTTTCACGCCGGTTATCAACGGTCCCGCTGCTCCTTCCTGCCTGACCGGCGGAGGGGATCTGGTGGGGGATTACGATAAGACCTCACCGACCGCCATGTGTCGCATGGTGGTATATTGGTAAAAGTCTGTTCCGCCCATGCCGGTTTGTTTAGTAAATTGTTAGGAAGTTAATGGTAGCTTCTGGCTATTGCCTGTCCCTAGCGGGTCACATAGCCAGTTGAACCATGCCCAATTACAACTACTCCGCCATCTCCGCCAAAGGCCGCACCATTCGTGGGAAGATCTCTGCCGATAATGAGCTTGATCTTGAAGCGCGCCTGAAGCAGCTGGGCCTGGAGCTGGTGACGGCCAGGGAAGCCAAGCAGAAAAAAGGCTCGCGCTTCGGCAAGGTGAAGCTCAAGGACATGATTATCATGTGCCTGCACCTGGAGCAACTGGACCGCGCCGGCGTGCCGCTGCACGAAGCGCTGGCCGATGTGCGCGATACCACCGAGTCGCCCAAACTCAAAGACATTATGACTGACGTCTATGAATCGGTGAAAAACGGCAGCCAGTTCTCGCAGGCCCTGGCCAAGCACCCGAAAGTGTTTAACCAGGTGTTCGTCGGGCTGATTGCCTCGGGCGAGAAAACCGGTAATCTGGCCGACTCCTTCGCGCACCTTTCAGAGCATCTGAAATGGAGCGCGGATATCAAGCGCAAGGTGAAAAAAGCCACCCGATACCCAATGGTGCTGCTGGTGGTAATCACCGGCGTCATCAGCATCCTGATGATTTTCGTGGTGCCGAAGCTGGTGGATTTCATCAAGGCGCAGGGCTTCAGCCTGCCGCTGCATACGCGCGCATTAATCGCTTTTTCCGATATATTCAGCAGCTACTGGTATCTCGTGCTGGGAATCCCGGTGGCGCTGATTATTCTGCTCATTACCTTCTACCGCATGTCGTACGATTTCGCCTACCGGGTGGACGCCATCACGCTGCGCCTGCCGGTGATCGGCTCGGTGGTGCGCAAAATCGACATGGCGCGCTTTACCCACTTCTTCTCGGTGATGTTTCGAAGCGGCATTGAAATCCTTGATGCGCTCGATAACGCCAAAGAAGTGGTGCATAACCGCGTGCTGAAGGAATCGATTGATTTCGTGCGCGTAAGCGTCACCGAAGGCAATACGCTCACTACTTCCCTGCGCCTCTCCAACCAGTTTCCCAATCTGGTAATACGGATGTTTAAAGTGGGCGAAGACAGCGGTAACATGAACGAGGCGCTGGAGAACGTGACCTTCTTCTATAACCGCGAAGTCAATGATGGGGTGGACAGCATGGTCGGCATGATTCAGCCGGCGCTCACCGTGGTGATGGGCGTGATGATCTTCTGGATCATCGCCGCCGTGTTCGGCCCGATCTATGAATCGTTCAGCAAGATGAAGTTCTAGGTTTTTTTCCCGCCGCGTTAGGGATAAATTAAGCACTCGGCGATAGGCTGCTTTCGCTACGCTTGGGCTTTGCCATGGCGCGCAATGCGGATTATAGTCATCTGGTATGAAACTGCCATCTCTTCGCCTCTCACGCAGCAAGAAGCCTTCCGGCCAGAAAAAGGCCGTGAAGAAGGTTTCTATTCCTGCGGCTCCGCGCTTCAGCCTGCTGATTGGGGATGAAGGCGCGATTCTGACCTACACGGAAAAACATACGATCCAGAAGCGCTATTATGCCGCCAATAGTTCGGAAGAGCATATCCGCGAGTTCAACAGCGTAGTAGCTGCCAATCCTGCCGTTCCCATCGACGTGTTTCTCGATACTATCGACCAGACCTACCTGCAGCAGACCCTGCCGCCTGTCAGTTCCTTCAGCACCGGCAAGCTGATGAAGCGGCGCTTAACCCGCGAATTCCCGGACACACCGCTCAAAGGCAGCCTGCTGCTGGAACGCGAAAAAGGCGACCGCAAGGACTGGAATTTCCTGATGGTGGCCGTAGACCCCCCGGAAACCGTGCGGCAATGGCTGCAATGGGTGGAGCAGTTGCCAAACCGCTGCCGCGGCTTCTACCTGCTGCCGATTGAAAGTGAGTCCCTGCTGCGCAGCCTGCAGCAGGATGCGGAAGACGCCAAGGCGCACCCGTGGAGTTTCATCATCACCCATAACAAGGTCAGCGGTTTCCGCCAGATGGTGTTTCATCAGGGCCGGATGATCTTCACCCGCCTCGGACAGCCCCTGAACGACAATGATAACGATATCGACGTGGTGGCCGGGGCGATTGAGCAGGAAATATTAAGCACCATCGAATACCTCAAGCGCCTGTCGCTGAAAGATACGCGCGCGATTAAGCTGTATGTCATCGCCTCCAAGGATGTGCTGCATGCCATTGACCGCATGAAGCTCAATGTTGGCGCCATTACGCTGCTTTCGCCGCATGAGCTTGCGCTTGCGCTTGGATTCGAAAACTCCTCCCAGCCCACCGACCGATTTGGCGATGTCGTCATCACCACAGCATTAAGCGCGCATGGCAAGCGGAAGCTGCGCTTCCAGACCCCTATGCTTACCAAGCTTGAGCAGCTCTATCAGATGTTTCTGTTCCTGCGTTCCGGCGCGGCGCTTACAGGGCTGGCGCTGCTGTACCTGATCGGCAGCTACGCCTATGATTACTGGTCCTTGAGTCAGGAAATCTCGCGGCTGGAGGAGGACAAGAAAGTCAAGCAGGCCGCCTACGAGCAGACGCGCGCCGACAGCGCCAAGCTGACCGACGATATCGATAAGCTCTCCGATACCGTATCCGTCTATGATGCGCTTCAGCAGGAGGCGTACACGCCGCTTCCGTTCCTGCAACTGCTGTCGAAGACGTTGCCGGAGGACGTAACGGTCAACTCCGTGGAGTGGAAGCTATCCGAAGACGGCAAGGCTGCGGCGGGCGGGGCTGCTGCGCCTGCGCCGTCCCCGGTTTCCTCGCCGGCCGGCTTGCCGTCTGCTGCGCCGGCTGCGGCAGCGACAGCCGTTAAGCTGGCGCTTGGCAATGCGCCGGTGGAGGGAAAAATATCGCTCGTATTCATGAATATCGATAATAGCCCCACCAAGCTGAAAGAACGCTCGGAAAGCCTGATGACGCAGCTCAAAACCGCTTTCCCGGGATATGAGTTCCAGTACAGCTCGCTCCAGGGCGTCGCCAAGGAAACGGATCGGGTGGAAATCGTGCTTGGCAGCGAAGGCAGCGCGCAGGCGCAGATTTCCACCGCCGCCGATATTACCTATAAAGGCCGTGCCATCCTGGATGCCGCGCAGAAACAGCAGAAAGCCGCGCCATGAAGATACCCACGCTGCGCCGCAAGCTGATAATTGAAGGGGCTATCGTTGCTGGCGGCATGCTGGTGCTCGGAGGACTGATCTGGCTGCTGTCGAGCGTTGCCGAAAGCACGCAGAACGACAAGAACAAGCTGTCGGGCGAAGTGGCCATGCTGGAGAACCAGATGCAGGCGCTGCGCTCCAAGCTGCAGCGTTTCCAAGGGAACAATGCGGATTTTTATAAGCTGTTCAGCAAGGAATCGGCCGACAGGCTGCTGCTCAACCGCACGCAGGTGCGCCC
>CAYPEF010000103.1:6867-8146 GCA_964409675.1 uncultured Rickettsiales bacterium
ATGCAGCCATTGATCGAGGCGTTCAGAACCGGCAAAGCCCTGCCTGCCGCGCCGGTAAAGGCAATGCAGCAGGCAGCGCCCGTGAGCAGCCCGAAAATATATACCTATCCGCAGTTTTTCCTGGAATCGCTGGTCTATTATCATACGGGGAAATGGACAGTATGGATTAACGGCCAGCGCTTTACGCAGGACACTCCCGCAACAGGCGCATTAGCGATAGAGTCCGTATCGGCAAAAGAGGCGGCGATTCTCTGGCATCCCGCCTCTAATGAGCGGCTGAAATGGAACCCGGCGGAGGATGGACGCGTCATCGTCGATTCCGCCGAGCGCACCATTCGCTTTACCCTGCAGCCGAACCAGACCTTTTCTTCATATTCAATGCGCGTGCTGGAAGGCAAGGTACAGCCGGCGGAGATTGATCTTACTACCCCCTCTTCCCAGGCCAAAACGCTTACGGTTCCTCCGGTTCCCGGCGCCCCCCCTGCCCGGCCGCCGCAGGCCGGGGAAGCCACCGGCCTGGAGGGGCTGATTAACCGCTATCAGAAATACAATCCTAAGGAGTAATCATGGATCCGCTTTCCCTGCCGCCGCTAGATGTGCGCGAAGTGGCAAAACAATATAATAAACGTTACGTGCTGGAAAATGCCACCCTCTCCCTGCGCCCCAGCGAGATTTTCGGCCTGATCGGCCTGAACGGCGCCGGCAAAACCACCCTGATTAAGGTTATCCTTGACCTGATCAGCGCCACGAATGGCAAAGTATCTCTGTTCGGCTACGATTCCACGCAGCCCAAGGCGCGCAGCTACCTTTCCTACCTGCCGGAGAAATTCCAACCCTCGCGTTATCTGCGCGGCTACGAATATCTGGAGCTGGCGCTCTCCTACTATGGCAAAAGCCTCAACCACGACATCGCACGCGCCAAGGCCGCCGCGCTCGATTTAAACCCGGACGTGCTGGACGCCCGTGTTGGCTCCTATTCCAAGGGCATGGGCCAGAAGCTGGGGCTGGCCGGGGCCTTCCTGATCGAATCCCCTCTCTTCATCCTCGATGAGCCCATGAGCGGCCTCGACCCCCGCGCCCGCATCCGCCTGAAGGAAGAGCTTTTGGCCCAGCGCGCGGCGGGCCGTACCGTCTTCTTCAGCTCGCACATCCTCTCCGACATCGACGAAATCTGCGACCGCATCGGCGTCATCCACGAAGGCCATCTCTTCTTCACCGGCACCCCACAGGAATTCAAACAGCGCTTCGGGGCCGACATGCCGCTGGAACAGGCTTTCCT
>CAYPEF010000104.1:0-7901 GCA_964409675.1 uncultured Rickettsiales bacterium
GATTGAATCGCTTGGCTTTGCTTATCAGGGGCATGTGGCATACCCGGCCATGCAGGGCGGCTATTATTTACTGACCAAAGAGGCTTATAATGCCCGGCAGATCCCGCTATCTCTGAAAGGCCTGAACGTCATCGCCGAAAATGTGGAAAAATACAAATTCGGCGAGGCTAACGAGCGCATCATCGACTGGCTGAAGGCGCACGGGCAGCTCATCAAGCAGGAAACCATCCTCCACAACTATCCCCATTGCTGGCGCACCGACACGCCGCTGATCTACCGCGCCATGCCCTCATGGTATGTGGAAGTCACCAAATTCAAAGACCGCATGGTGGAGCTGAACCAGCAGATCAACTGGATTCCCGGCCACGTGAAAGACGGGCTGTTCGGCAAATGGCTGGAGAACGCGCGCGACTGGTCCATCAGCCGCAACCGCTTCTGGGGCACGCCGATTCCCGTCTGGCGCAGCGACAACCCGGAAAACAAGAAGGCATATGTTTTCGGCTCCATCAGTGAGTTAAACGCATTCTTTAACGTTGATCTGAAAGACCTGCACCGCCCCTATATCGACGAGCTCACCAAGCCCGACCCGGAAAACCCGGCCTATACGCTCAGGCGCGTGGAGGACGTGTTCGATTGCTGGTTCGAATCCGGCTCCATGCCGTATGGGCAGGCGCATTACCCGTTTGAGAACAAGGACTGGTTTGAGTCCCACTTCCCGGCGGATTTCATCGTGGAATACATGGCGCAGACACGCGGCTGGTTCTACACGCTGATGGTGCTCTCCACCGCCCTGTTCGACAAGCCTCCCTTCCTCAACTGCATCTGCCACGGCGTGGTGATGAGCGACCAGAAGGACGAAAATGGCAAGTACCATAAGCTCTCTAAACGCCTGAAGAACTACCCCGATCCCACGGATTTATTTAATAAATACGGCGCTGACTCCTTGCGCTGGTTCATGATGGCCTCGCCGGTGATGCGCGGCTCGGAACTCTATATCGACGCCGAAGGCAAATTCATCCGCGACGTGGTGCGCCTGGCCATCAAGCCGGTCTGGAACGCCTATAATTTCTTCTGCCTCTACGCCAATGCCGACGGCGTGAAGGCCGAACTTTCCACCGGCGGCGCCCATATCATGGACCGCTATATCCTCTCCAAGCTGGCCCGGGCGGTGCAGAATATCCAGACCAGTTTCGACCAGTACCGCACCCCGGACGCCTGCGAGGAAGTGCTGCGCTTTTTCGAGACGCTCAATAACTGGTATATCCGGCGCAGCAAGCCGCGCTTCTGGAAAACGGAGAAAGACCAGGACAAGCAGGACGCCTACAATACGCTCTACACCTGCCTGCATGTGATGCTGCGGGCCATCGCCCCGCTGCTGCCGCTAACCGCCGAGGAGATGTATCTGGGCCTCGTCAACGGCGGCAAACAGGAATCCAAGGCCAGCGTGCATCTGGCGGAATTCCCGCAGCTTAATGCTGAACTGGTCAATGCCGAGCTGGAAACCGTGATGGATCAGGCGCAGAATATCTGCAATGCGGCACTCGCCATCCGCAATGCGCAAAACCTGCGCGTACGCCTGCCGCTGGCGCGGCTGACCGTGGTGGTGCGGGACATGGCTATTTCGGAGCGCATGGCCGCTATCATCGCGGATGAAGTGAACGTAAAAGAAGTTAGCTTCGTCAATAATTTCGACGATTATGCTACGCTGAAGCTGCAAGTCAATTTCCCCGTGCTCGGCAAGCGCCTGCCGGCGCTGATGAAGCAGATCATCCCCGCCGCCAAGAAAGGCGAATGGAAACCGCTGCCCGGCGGCAAGGTGGAAATCGCCGGGGCGGCGCTGGAGCCGGAAGAATTCTCGCTCGTATTGGAAGCCAAGCCGGCGTTCAGCGCTTCCGCGCAGGCCCTGCCCGACAATTCGGCGCTGGTGGTGCTGGATACCGCCATCACCCCTGATCTGGAGCAGGAAGGCCTCGCCCGCGATATCCTCCGCGCCATCCAGCAGGCGCGCAAGGATGCCGGGCTGGATGTTTCCGATCATATCACGCTTACCTTGAACGGTCACGCCGCCGCCAAAGCGGCAGTGGAGGCGCACCGCTCCTATATCGAGGAGCAGACGCTCTCAACCATCCAATGGGGCGTCGGCGAAGGCGAGTTCACGGTAGAGACGCTGATCGAAGAACAAGCGCTTACCATCGGAATCAGCAAGCGGAAATAGTTAAGCGATTAAGTCGTCGTCCCGACGCAGGCCGGGACGACGGGGGATTTAGCAGGGGCTGTGCGTGCGAGAAAGTGTGCTGCTACTTTAATGATAACGCTATTTAACCAAGCTTTGTGCTCTATGCACGAAATTACCCCGTCCACCCCCCATAGAATGATTGCCTCTTTGCGCGATCTTCTTTATGTATCGCCTGATTGTCACGCTCGGGGATTTGCATTATGCCGCAGGGTACTCAGCGCCTCAACATGGCGCTCGGCCAGCTCTATACCAACCAGATACTGGACGCCAACCTACTCGGCGTGCTGACTACCACCCCGCGCGATGCCTTCGTGCCCGCCCGCCTTGCAAGGGCGGCGTATGTGGACGCGGTGCTGGATTTCGGCAATGGCCGCAGCCTCATGGAGCCGCTCGCCTTCGCCCGCCTGCTGGAAATGGCCGACATCAACCCCACCGACAAGGTGCTGGATATCGCCTGCGGCTACGGCTATTCCACGGTGGTGCTGGGGCAGCTGAGCATGCATGTCACCGCGCTGGATTCCATCCCCGAATGCACGGGGGAAACCTCCTCGCGGCTGAAAAAATACGGCTTCGGCAGCATCCATGTGGAACAAGGGCCGCTCGACGCCGGCTATGCGCAGGCCGCACCCTATGATGTGATTTTCATCAATGGCGGCATCCAGCAGGTGCCGGACGCGCTGGCCCGCCAGTTGGCCGAAGGCGGGCGGCTGCTTGCCGTGCAGTATTTCGCCCCCCGCCCCGGCCTTGCCCGCGAAGTGGGAAGGCTGGTGCAATACCGCAAGATCGAGGGAACATTGCAGATAAAAGAATCGTTCGAGGCCGCCGCCCCCCTGCTGGAGGAATTCCGCAGGCCATCCACTTTCAGCTTGTAGGAGAAGCCGCATGCAACCGGCCATTAGTACATATTCCCTGATAACCGCCGCCCTGCTTGCCACCAGTACGCTGGCATCCGCACCCGCCGGCGCACAGGAGCCGCGCGCAAAGCCGGTATATGTCTCCGACCAGCCGGTGACAGCGGCGGCCATGCCAAGCGCCACGGCAGCAAATGCCGCCTCCCCGGAAATGATCGACCCCCTGCGCCAGGCGCTGGCCGCGGCCTATGTCTATAATCCCCGTCTGAAAGCCGAGCGCGAAGCGGTGTCGGTGGCGGACGAGCAGGTGGCCGTAGCCGTCTCCGGCTTCCGCCCCTCGGCAGGCGCTACTTATGAAAAAGGCCGCCAGCGCACCGCCACCAACAGCGCCCGCTGGTTCTACGACGATACGGAAACCAAGGAACTGGTGGTCAGCCAGCCCCTGTTTAACGGCGGCACCAGCTTCGCCGAATACAAGGCCGCCAAGGCGCGGGTGAAGCAATCGCGCGCGCGGCTGCTCTCCGTGGAACAGCAGGTGCTGCTGGATACCGTCACGGCTTACGCCGATGTGCTGGCCGCGCAGTCGGCGCTGGAGCTGAACCGCAATAACGTGGGCGTGCTGGGCAAGCAGCTGGACGCCACGCAGGCCCGATTCAACGTGGGCGAACTTACCCGCACCGACGTCTCGCAGGCGAATGCCCGCCGCTCGCGCGCGCAGGCCGATTTGCGGCAGGCGGAAGCCAACCTGAAAGCGGCGCAGGCGCGCTATGGGCAGGTGGTGGGGGCAGGACCCTCCACGCTGGTCGCCCCGGGCGACCTACCGTCCGTGCCGGAATCGCTGGAGGCGGCCATCGATACCGCCGTCAACGGCAACCCCGACCTGCAGGAAGCCCGCTACGCCGAAAAAGCCGCCGGGCACGATGTCTATGCACGCGGCGGCGACATATTGCCGGACGTCTCCCTGCAAGGCTCGATGAGCCGCACCAAGGGCAGCCGGTTCCTCGGCGGCACCAGCCAGTTCGATGCCGACGCGGTGACCGTAAACGTCAATATCCCGCTCTACCAGTCCGGCGCGGAATATGCGCGCCTGCGCGCCGCCAAGAACAGCGAACAGGCCGCTAAATACTCCACCCGCGAAACCAGCGACAACGTGGTGCAGGCCGTCACCACCGCTTATGAGAATTACCAGGCCTCGCTCTCGGTGATCGAATCGACGGAAGCATCCGTCAAAGCCTCTGAAGTGGCCCTTACCGGCGTGCGGCAGGAAAACGAGTTCGGCGTGCGCACCATCCTCGACGTGCTGGATGCCGAGCAAGAGCTGTTTACCAACCAGGTGGCACTGGTGAACGCCCAGCGCGACCGCATCGTGCGCGCCTTCACCCTACTTGCCGCCACTGGCCAACTCACCGCGCAGAACCTGCATTTGCCGGTGGAAATCTACGATCCCGCCAAGCATTACGGACGCACCTGGTGGAAGCCGGTGGGCTTTTAGGCAACAGGTGATGGCTTTCTATCTAGGCGCCTGAAAGACTAATGCTTTTTTAAGGATTGCATGGTAGCGTTGACACTGAGTTATTATTGGTTGCCGGCCAGGGCGGGAAAACCCGGGCTGATTCAGTATCTGGAGTAATGCATGGCGAACGCCTCCCCTTCCCCCAAATCGTCTGAGCAGGAGCAGGATTTATCGATGGAGGAAATCCTCCAGTCCATCCGCCGCATCATCGCCGAGGAAGGCGAGGAGGAAAAGGCCGCACCCACCGAAGCCGCAGCCGAAACTCCGAGCGTACCCGGCTCCGATGTGCTGGAGCTCACCGAGATGCTTCATGACGACGGAAGCGTGGAAAGCCTGAAAGCCGCCGAAGAGTTGGTGCATGTGGAGCCCACCCCGCCCGGCGATGTGCTCGCGCATATCGACCAGATGCTGAGCACCCCGGATGAACCCACCGCCCCACCCTCCACCGCCTTACCCGTTGAAGAGCCGAAAGCAAGCGTCATGGAAACGTTCGAGCCCCAACCCGCCGCCGATACGCCGGAACCGTTATTCATCCCCAGCGAAGAGCGCCTGCTCTCCAACGAGGCCGCCGCCGCCACCGCCGCCGCGCTGAAAAAAGTCTCCACCCCCGCCCCGCGCCCAGTAGTGGAAACCCCGTCCATCCCCTTCCGCTCCGGCCAGACGGTGGAAGATCTGGTAGTGGAATCCCTGAAGCCGATGCTCAAGGCCTGGCTGGACGCCAATTTGCCGCCGATGGTAGAGCGGATCGTGGAACGCGAGATTCGGAAGCTGACCAACTAAGCTATCCCCATTATTATCACCCCGCCGAATGGCGGGGTCCGGGGAACCAAGCATCCGGATGCCGCCATGCGGCGGCATGACACTATTAAAGTACAAAGCTAACTAATTATTTTGAACGCGCTTGCATTTTGGGTTATAAATAAAGCCGTTATCATCAAGTACAGGCCCTATGTTCACCGCGCGCGAAAGCCTTACCAGCACCCATACCGCCATCAAGCTCGCCCAGTATGACTGGAAAAAAGAAGTGCATAACGGCGAAACAGCCTATACCGCCGATGCATCGCTCGTTCTCGAAAAGCCGCGCTTTGCCATTGTGGAGCGCGATATGGCGGCGGCTGCCATCAAGGTTGATTTTAACCCTCAGGCCATGCAATACCGCGTCTCCGGCGAGCATGACATTGACCGTCTCAATCATTTACTGAACAAAGTCGGCAAAACCCTGCCGGACATGACCACCGACGGCGCCCGGCTATCGCACCCGCGCATCAATGCAAGCACCACCGGCACTCCCTCCCGCAACTAGTAAAATCTTGCCTCCGCCCTGAAAATGCGCTTGAGTGCGTATTTGCACTCACCTACACGGACCCGCCATGACCAAGACCTACGGCAAATCGCGCCTTCCCTCCCGCCATGTCACCGAAGGGCCGGAGCGCGCGCCGCACCGCTCCTACCTGTATGCCATGGGAGTGACCGAAGCGGGCATCCATGCGCCGCTGATTGGCGTGGCCACCACATGGAACGAGGCCGCGCCGTGCAATATCACCCTTGGCCGTCAGGCACAGGTGGTGAAAAAGGGTGTGGCGGCGGCAGGCGGCACGCCGCGTGAGTTCACCAGCATCACCGTGACCGACGGCATCGCCATGGGCCATCAGGGCATGAAATCCTCGCTGGTCAGCCGCGAAGTGATCGCCGATTCGGTGGAGCTGACCATGCGCGGCCATTCCTATGACGCGCTGGTGGGCCTCGCCGGCTGCGATAAATCCCTCCCCGGCCTGATGATGGCGATGGTGCGGCTGAACGTGCCGAGCGTGTTCATTTACGGCGGCTCCATCCTACCCGGCAAATACAAGGGCAAGCAGGTGACGGTGGTAGACGTGTTCGAAGCCGTCGGCCAGTACAGCGCCGGGAAGATGACGGAAGAAGACGTACATGAGCTGGAGCAGGTGGCGTGCCCCTCGGCGGGTTCCTGCGGCGGCCAATTCACCGCCAATACCATGGCCTGCGTGAGCGAGGCCATCGGCCTTGCGCTGCCCGGCTCGGCGGGCGCGCCCGCGCCGTATGAATCGCGCGATGCGTTCTGCTTTGAATCGGGCCGCGCGGTGATGGAACTATTGAAGAACAAAATTCGCCCACGCGACATCGTTACCCGCAAGGCGCTTGAAAACGCCGCCGCCGTGGTAGCGGCCACCGGCGGCTCCACCAACGGCGCCCTGCACCTGCCCGCCATTGCCCATGAAGCGGGCATCGATTTCGATATTCACGCAGTGGGCGAAATCTTCAAGCGCACCCCCTACCTCGCCGATCTCATGCCCGGCGGCAAATACACCGCCAAGGATTTATACGAAGCCGGCGGCGTGCAGATCGTGCTGAAAACGCTGCTCGACGGAGGTTTCCTGCACGGCGACTGCCTGACCGTCACCGGCAAAACCATGGCCGAGAATTTGCAGAAAGTGAAGTTTCCCTCCTTCGTCCCCCCGCAATCGGGGGGAATAAATGTTTCTTCCGCAGCATCCCCCCCGCTTGCGGGGGGGTACGGGGGGGAATCCGGCGGGCAATCCGTCGTGCGTCCTCATTCAGACCCCATCACCTCCACCGGCGGCGTAGTAGTGCTGAAAGGCAATCTCGCACCGGAAGGCTGCATTGTGAAAGTAGCCGGCCTCAAGCACCTCACTTTCACCGGCCCCGCCCGCTGCTTCGACTCGGAAGAAGAAGCTTTCGCGGCGGTGGAGAAGCGGCAATACAAGGAAGGCGACGTGATCGTCATCCGTTATGAAGGACCGAAAGGCGGCCCCGGCATGCGCGAGATGCTCTCCACCACCGCCGCCCTCTACGGCCAGGGCATGGGCGAGAAAGTGGCGCTGATCACCGATGGCCGCTTCTCCGGCGGCACGCGCGGCTTCTGCATCGGCCATATCGGGCCAGAGGCGGCAGTAGGTGGCCCTGTAGGATTGCTTAAGGACGGAGACATCATTGAGATGGATGCCGTAAATGGCACTATCAGCGTGAAACTTTCCGACGAAGAACTAGCCAGGCGCCGTGCCGAATGGAAACCGCGCACTACCGACTACCAGTCCGGCGCGCTATGGAAATACGCGCAAACTGTAGGTCCGGCTGAGAAAGGCGCCGTCACCCATCCGGGCGCTGTCATGGAAAAACATGTGTATGCGGATATTTAGCCGTTTCATTAAATATTCGCAATCACCGGCGCGGTAAGGATTCAGTTTTATTGGGTACGAGGCCATGATAAACGGCATTATTTATTATCCCATCAAGATCACGTGCAATCTGATTACCCTCATTC
>CAYPEF010000105.1:0-2252 GCA_964409675.1 uncultured Rickettsiales bacterium
CTGCCTGTTGCCAGTTGCTAATTGCCAACCGCCACTTCCCCCCAACTACCCATTGCACCATTCCTGCGCCTCCTGTATATCACGAAAGCCATGTAGGCGCTTCGCATTCAACGAGTGGTTTTATGCATCTCTCTCCTGCCCGCCGTTTCTCCCTTCTCACCACCACCTGCCTGCTACTTTCCCTCCCTGCCCACGCCCAGTATAATGACAACCGGGCGGCCATGGAGCGCATGGACCGCATGGAGCGCGACATGCAGATGCTGCAGCGCCAGCTTGCCCGCGGCGGCGACCGCAGTATCGGCACGCTGAATGACGATATGGGAACCCCCGCCCCCGGCTCCGCGCAAACGGAAGTACGCTTAAGCGCATTAGAAGAGGATCTGCGGAGTTTGCGCGGCAAGGTAGAGGAAAACGAATTCCAGATTCGCCGCCTCAGCGAGAATTTCGAGAAAATGCAGAAGGACGTAGATTTCCGCTTCAATGAACTGTCGCAGAACGCCACCGCCACCCCTCCGGCAACGACAGACGCCGATAAAAAACCCACGCCCGATGAGGCGGACAAGGAAAAAAAAACTTCTGATAAACCCCTAGACGGCAAAACCACAGCCGGTAACGGCGTGCTGCAAAAGCCCAAAGAGTCAGAAGTGAAAGACGGCGACCAACAGTTCGACCAGCCGCGCGACCTCTATAACTACGCCTTCCGCCTACTCAATCAGACGCGCTACGAAGACGCCGCCAAATATTTCAAGACCTTCACCGAAAAATACCCGAAAGACCCGCTGATCGGAAATGCCTATTACTGGCTCGGCGAAACCTATTACATCCGCCGCGATTACCCCAAGGCCGCCGACCAGTTCCGCCAGGGCTTCGAAGCCGTCCCCAGCGGCCCCAAAGCCGCCGACAATCTACTGAAACTCTCGATGACGCTGAGCGCCCTCAAGCGCGACAAGGACGCCTGCACCGTGCTCGACCAGTTGATCAGCCGTTTCAAAAACACCTCCACCGCGCTGCAGCAGAAAGCCCAAAGCGAGCGCAGCCGCATCGGGTGTAAGTAACCTGCTTATTTTCGCGGAAAAATCATTCCCTTCTTCGTCATCCCCGCCTTGTGCAGGGATCTCAGGCATCCGCTCGGAAGGCAAAAAATACGGAGATACTGCTTCTGTCTTTGCGTGGCTTAATATCCCCGCGCAAGGCGGGGATGACGATGGGAGAAACGGCACGGTAACTTCAGCTGGTTTATCCCTCTCCATTGCACATGCGTATCGTGCTTCCTCAAGAGGCTGGCATGACCAATGACCAGCCCATCCGGCAGACGCAGGCCGAATTTACATACTCATTAGATTCGCTCGGCCCGTTCGAGCCATCCCCCCCCCTCGCCGTCGCCGTCTCCGGCGGGGCGGACAGTATGGCGCTGTGCCTGCTGGCACATGGCTGGGCGCAGGAAAGAGGCGGGCGCGTCACCGCGCTCACCGTCGATCATGGCTTGCGCCCCGAATCCGCGACTGAGGCGCAGCAGGTGGCGGCATGGTTACAGGCGCGCGGCATCGAGCATCATATTCTGCACATTACTGCCCCGCTTGCGGGCAACCTCCAGCAATCCGCCCGCGAGGCGCGCTATGCGCTATTGGAAAACCATTGCCGCACCCATCGTATCCCCCACCTCCTCACCGCCCACCACCGCGACGACCAGGCGGAAACACTGCTGCTGCGCCTCGCCCGCGGCAGCGGGGTGGACGGCTTAAGCGCTATTCCCACCATCCGCGAGATGGAAGGACTGCGCATCCTCCGCCCGCTGCTCGGCATTCCCAAATCCGTGCTGGTGGACTACCTGCAACAGCTCGGCCAACCCTGGATCGAAGACCCCAGCAACCGCACGGACATATATGCCCGCAACCGCCTGCGCCATGCGTTGAAGCAGGCAGAGGACGCCGAAACGCTCAGCGCCCGACTGGCCGACACCGCCCGGCATCTTGCCCGCGCCCGCGACGCGCTCGACCATTACACCGCGCAGGCAGGCGCGGAGTGCGCCACCTTCTTCCCGGAAGGTTACGCCCTGCTGGCCCTAAGCCATTGGCGCGCCCAGCCGGAAGAAATCCGCCTGCGCCTGCTGCGCGACCTGCTGCACAGCATCGGCGGCCTCCTGCCGCGCTTTGATGATCTGAGCGCATTAGAACGCCGACTTCATGAAGAAGGCTTTCCCGGCGCATCCCTAAGCGGCTGCCAGATCAGCCTTTCCGAGCGCAAGACGGAAC
>CAYPEF010000105.1:2352-6773 GCA_964409675.1 uncultured Rickettsiales bacterium
TGTGGCGGCTTGAAGAAGCGCTGGTCGCACCCCATATAGCCTATGCGCGCACGGGCGCTGGGCCGCTCACCTTCACCGCCCGCTTCGCGCCCGCGAAACCGCTTGCCGCGGAGATGTTTTGTTATACACTGAAGCCCGAATAAGGCCTAAGATAAGGACTGAAAACCCGCCCATGCCAAATTTCGCCCGCAATCTCTCGATTTACCTCATCGCCGCCATATTGCTGATTGCGATGTTCAACCTGTTCCAGGGCAATGACCTTAGCCGCGCCGGCAACGCGCGTATCGCCTTTTCCGAATTCCTGAACAAGGTCGATAGCGGTCAGATCGCCGAGGTAAACGTGAAAGAGCTACCCACCGGCGGCTCGATTCTAAGCGGCAAGCTGACCGATAATTCCATCTTCATCACGCAAGCCCCCAGCTATCCGCAACTGGTAGACCGGCTGAACACCAAAAACGTCAAGATCAGCGTTGCCGCCGACGACAGCAAGATGGAAGCCCTCTGGAGCGGCATCCTCTCCTGGCTGATTCCCTTCGTGCTGATCTTCGGCGGCTACATGCTGTTCATGCGCCAGATGCAGTCCGGCGGGCGCGGCGGCGCCATGGGCTTTGGCCGCTCGCGCGCGCGCCTGCTCACCGAGAAAAACGAGCGCGTCACGTTTGAAGACGTCGCCGGCATCGACGAAGCCAAGGACGAATTGCAGGAGCTGGTGGATTTCCTGAAAGACCCGCAGAAATTCCAGCGCCTCGGCGGCAAAATTCCGCGCGGCTGCCTGCTGGTCGGCCCTCCGGGCACCGGTAAAACCCTGCTCGCGCGCGCTATCGCCGGCGAGGCAAGAGTGCCCTTCTTCACCATCTCCGGCTCGGATTTCGTGGAAATGTTCGTGGGTGTCGGCGCCAGCCGCGTGCGCGACATGTTCGAGCAGGGCAAGAAACATTCCCCCTGCATCATCTTCATCGACGAAATCGACGCCGTCGGCCGCCACCGCGGCGCAGGTCTCGGCGGCGGCAATGACGAGCGCGAGCAGACGCTGAACCAATTGCTGGTGGAAATGGACGGGTTCGAAGCCAATGAAAGCGTCATCATCATCGCCGCCACCAACCGCCCGGACGTGCTCGACCCGGCGCTCCTGCGCCCGGGCCGCTTCGCCCGCCAGATCGTGGTGCCCCACCCCGACATCAACGGCCGCGCCAAAATCCTCGAAGGGCATTTGAAAAAAGTCCCCAAGGCACCGGACGTGGACGCCCGCATCATCGCGCGCGGTACCCCCGGCTTCTCGGGCGCGGACCTCTCCAACCTAGTGAACGAAGCGGCGCTCTTGGCAGCCCGACGCGGCAAGAAGGTCGTCACCATGAAGGAATTGGAGAACGCCAAGGACAAGGTAATGATGGGCGCAGAGCGCAAATCCATGGTGATGAGCGAGGAAGAGAAAAAACTTACCGCTTACCATGAAGGCGGCCACGCCATCATCGCTATCCACTCCCCGGCTTCGGACCCGATTCACAAAGCCACCATCATCCCGCGCGGGCGCGCGCTGGGGCTGGTGATGCGCCTGCCCGAATCGGACAAGCTTTCCTACAGCCGCGAAAAAATGCTTGCCGACCTCGCCGTTTCCATGGGCGGGCGCGTGGCGGAGGAATTGATTTTCGGCTATGAGAAAGTCACCAGCGGCGCCTCAAGCGATATTCAATACGCCACCCGCATGGCGCGCGCCATGGTCACCGAATGGGGCATGAGCGACAAGGTGGGCCCCTTGCATTACGGCTCCGACCAGCAGGAAGTCTTCCTTGGTTACAGCATGGGCCAGCAGAACAAGGCCGTATCGGACGACATGGCGGCGCTGATCGACGCTGAGGTCAAGCGCATCGTCGAAGAAGCGCACGACACCGCCAAGCGCTTGCTCAATGAACATATAGACGAGCTGCACAGCGTGGCCAAGGCCCTGCTCGAATACGAAACCCTCACCGGCGACGAAATCCGCGCGTTGGTACGTGGCGAATCCATCGCCCGGCCCGAGGATAATGACAACAGGAAGTCCTCCACCGTGCGCTCCGGCCTCCCCTCCCGCCGCAAGCCTAACGGCCTCGATGGCGGCGGCGACGACGATAACCGCCCGCAGGCAGCATAAAGGCTCTTCATGAAACTCTTCGGCACTGACGGCGTGCGCGGCACCGCCAATGAATTTCCGATGACGGCGGAAATCGCCCTTAAGCTCGGCATGGCCGCGGGCCGCCATTTCACGCAAGGCGCGCACCGCCACCGCGTGGTGATTGCCAAGGATACGCGCCTCTCCGGCTACATGATCGAACCGGCGCTCACCGCCGGATTCGCCGCCTCGGGCATGGACGTAGTGCTGGTCGGCCCGCTGCCGACCCCGGCGGTCGCCATGCTGGTCAAATCCATGCGCGCGGACCTCGGCGTCATGATCTCCGCCTCGCACAACCCCTTCCAGGATAACGGCATCAAGCTGTTCGGCCCCGACGGCTACAAGCTCTCCGACGCGGTGGAAACCGAAATCGAAGCCGCCATCGCCGGCTCCGCCTCCATCACCCTCGCAGCGCCCGACATGCTGGGCCGCGTGAAGCGCCTCGACGACGCCAAAGGCCGCTATATCGAATTCGCCAAATCCACCTTCCCGAAAACGCTCACGCTGGAAGGCCTGAAAATCGTGCTCGACTGCGCCAACGGCGCGGCCTACCAGGTCGGCCCACTGATCTTAAGCGAACTCGGCGCAAATGTTATTCCGCTTGGCATCGAGCCGAACGGCTTCAGCATCAATAAAGACTGTGGCTCTACCCATCCGCAGCATATGTGCGAGACCGTAGTGAAAACCGGGGCCCATCTCGGCATCGCCCTCGACGGCGACGCCGACCGCGTCATCATCTGCGACGAAGCCGGCCACGTGCTGGATGGCGACCAGCTGATGGCCATGATCGGCGAATACTGGCATAAAAACGGCCTGCTCAAAGGCGGTGGCGTTGTAGCCACCCTCATGTCCAACATGGGGCTGGAACGCTTCTTCGCCGCGCGCGGCCTCACGCTTGCGCGCACCAAGGTCGGCGACCGCCACGTGGTGGAGCATATGCGCGGCCACGGCTTCAATGTTGGCGGCGAGCAATCCGGCCACATGATCCTCTCCGACTACGCCACCACCGGCGACGGGCTGATCGCCGCACTGCAAATCCTCGCCGTGATGCTGGAAGAAGGCAAGCTGCTCAGCGAAGCGGGTCGCAAATTCGAGCCACTGCCGCAATTGCTGAAAAACGTCCGCTATCAGGGCGGCAACCCGCTGGCTCAACCCGCCGTCACCACCGCCATCACCGCCGCCGAACAAACGCTCGGCGCTTCGGGCCGCGTGCTTGTGCGCCCCTCCGGCACCGAAAAACTGATCCGCGTCATGCTAGAAGGCGAAGACGCCGCCCAGATCGCCCAGCTGGCCGAAGCCATCTGCCATGCCATCACCCAGTAAGCCGCAGCCTAAGCCCAATCTTCCCCTCTCCCTAGAGGGGAGAGGGTTGCATTTGCTTAATGCTTCAGCATTTAGCAAATGCTGGGTGAGGGTGACGGCAGTTGCGGCTCTACCGACAGGCCTTTCACCCTCTCCAAGAAAAGCTAAAGCGCACGCGCTTAAGCTTTTCTATCCTCTCCCCTCAAGGGAGAGGAGAAAGTAAATCCATGATCTTTCCTCCCCGCATCCTCATTATCGCCGGCTCCGACTCCGGCGGCGGCGCGGGCATTCAGGGCGATATTAAAACCGTCAGCGCCCTCGGCGGCTACGCGGCCACCGCCATCACCGCCCTCACTGCGCAGAACACGCTCGGCGTATTCGGCGTGCATGAGGTTCCGCCCGCGTTCGTGGCCCAGCAAATCACGCTGGTGCTGGAAGATATCGGCGCTGACGCCATCAAAACCGGCATGCTGGCCAATGCCGCCATTATCGAGGCCGTGGCCGATGCCATCCGCGACCACCCCGCACCGCTGATTCTCGATCCTGTCATGGTTGCCAAGGGCGGCGCGCCGCTGCTCGCGCCCGATGCGATCAATACCCTCACCTCCCACCTGTTCCCCCGCGCGCGGCTAGTCACCCCCAACATCCCGGAAGCCGAGCTGCTGGCAAATATGGGTATTGAAACGGTAGAAGACATGCACACCGCCGCCCACCGCATCCTGGCCATGGGCCCGCAGGCGGTACTCATCAAGGGCGGGCATTTAGAGAGCGGCGACCACGTCATCAACCTGCTACTGGACGGAGCGATGGAATCCCGCTTTGAAACCCAGCGCCTGCACTCCCGCCATACCCACGGCACCGGCTGCGCGCTGGCCTCAGCGATTGCAACATTCCTTGGCGCATGCACACCCCTCGAAGAAAGCGTCCGTCGGGCGCAGGATTATGTGGCGCGCGCCATCGCGCAGGCACCAAA
>CAYPEF010000105.1:6783-7496 GCA_964409675.1 uncultured Rickettsiales bacterium
GCTGGCGCACGCGCAAGCGGTAGAGTAATAAATTCAGAATCAGGTAAACCGGGTAACGCCTTCCTGCGAAGACGAATGCACCAGCCGCTCCACATACCCCACCCCGGAAGTGTTCTGGCTGCATCCAACCATGGCGACAAAATTCTTCTCCACGCCGGGCGCCTTAAAATGCTGATCGATCCGCGCCATGCGCTGCGCGCCGTCCGGGCTGGCTGCCAGCGTAACCTGCACATCCCCTGGTAGGTTCTCCACCTGCTTCGGCGCATGCGTTACCGGTAATTGCTGCATCTGCGGCGGCGTGCTGAAGGTGAATTTCTCCCAGAACCGCTTGAACAGATCGCTCTTCTTGCTTCCCTTCTCCGGTGCCTCTGGCGCTTTCGGCGCCACGCCCGATGCCTGCCCGTATGCGGCGAACGCCAACTCTTCCGGCTTGATGCGGTTGCTGTTTACATCCTTGGCCAGCGCATCCACTTCAAGCTCCTTGCCGAAAACCTTCAGCACCTGCTGGCGCTCCGGCTCTTTAAGCGCCTCAAAGGACTTGCCGTATGCATTCTCGATCTGCTCGGCAATCTCGGGCCGCGCATCCAGGCACACTTCCATCACCTGCTCCGGCGTCACCGCCCGCCCATGCACATGCGCCCTGCGAATCCCCTCAATACGCTCCTGCACCGTCTCCTTCGACAAGCCAAGCACCTTGGTGGAGATAATGTGCA
>CAYPEF010000106.1:0-7416 GCA_964409675.1 uncultured Rickettsiales bacterium
AATATCTGCACGGGGCGGAGCCGGTGGAAAGCGGCGAGCGGCTGGTGCTGGTCAGCTGGATGGCTGCTTACGGCACCACCCGCGTGCGCGCCGAGCACCCGAACGTGGTATATATGAAAGACGCAGTTTTGGCTGCGGCTGATAAACATTAAAAATAGGAAAACATAATGTCAGGTGAATCATATAGACAATCATCCCTTGATAGCATCAAGAGAGAGTTAGGTCATGGTTTGCGCCTTGCTAAGAAAAACCCTGATTTTCATCCTGCTTTAGAAACGCAAAATGGCATCGTCATTACACAGGTCGGAGGGAATGTTATTATTAAATTCCCAGGAAATCTGACGGAGAAACCGGAACATAAAAAAGCCATAGATAAAGTGCAGCGCATATTAGTCGAAGCACATGGAAATACTCCCTCTTCATCCCATCATCGGGAGGCAGACATTCAAAATAATGATCAATATCTCATGTATCTTATCCCTGCTAATTCTATTATCGAGCAGGCCATAAGCGCTATTACTAACATACTGCAAGGCGCAGATCTTATCACTGCGCAGGAATCAGAAACAGTAAATGCAGGCTTTAAACGTTCACATGAATCAGTTGCAGCGGCGATATTGGCTAAGCGTGCTGAGGAAGCAAAAACCGGTAGAAGTGGAAGGGAATAAACCATGACGACTTCATTTGATCTGATTGTTATCGGCGGCGGGCCGGGCGGGTATGTGGCGGCGATTCGTGCGGCGCAATTAGGCATGAGCGTGGCCTGCGTGGAAAAGCGCGGCGCACTCGGGGGCACCTGCCTCAATGTTGGCTGCATCCCCTCCAAGGCGCTGCTGGATTCCTCGGAGAAATACGCCGAGGCTTCTTCGCACTTCGCCGCGCACGGCATTAAAATCGGCAAGCTGGAGCTGGATCTTGCCACCATGATGAAGCGCAAGGATGAGGTGGTGGTAAACCTCACCAAGGGCATTGAAGGCTTGTTCAAGAAGAACAAGGTGACGTATGTCAAAGGCACCGCTTCGCTCAAAAGCGCCACGGAAGTGCTGGTGGACGGCAAGGACACACTCACCGCAAAGAAAATCCTCATCGCCACCGGCTCCGACGTGATGCCTCTGCCGGGTGTGACCATCGATGAAAAGAAAATCGTCTCCTCCACCGGCGCGCTGGCGCTCGATAAAGTGCCGGAGCATCTGGTGGTGATTGGCGGCGGGGTGATCGGGCTGGAGCTGGGTTCGGTGTGGAAGCGGCTGGGTGCGAAAGTAACCGTAGTGGAATTCCTCGACCGTATCCTCCCCGGCATGGATAATGAAGTGGCGAAGCAGATGCAGCGAATCCTGGAGAAGCAGGGTTTCGCGTTCCGCCTGGGCACCAAGGTGACCTCGGCAGTGGTGAAGGGCAAGGGCGTGACGTTGCAGATGGAGCCGGCCTCCGGCGGCATCAGCGAGGAAATGGTCTGCGATGCCGTGCTGGTGGCCATTGGCCGCCGCCCCTATACGGAAGGCCTTGGGCTGGAGAAAGTCGGCGTGCAGCTGGATGAGCGCAAGCGCATTAAGGTGGATGGGCATTTTGCCACCAACGTTCCCGGCATCTACGCTATCGGCGACGTGATCGCCGGCCCCATGCTCGCCCACAAGGCTGAAGAAGACGGCGTGGCGGCGGTGGAGCTGATGGCCGGGCAGAAAACCCATGTCGATTACAACCTCGTCCCCGGCGTCATCTATACTTGGCCGGAAGTGGCCAGCGTCGGCAAGACTGAGGAAGAAGTGAAAGCCGCGGGCGTTGCCTATAAAACCGGAAAATTCCCCTTCCTGGCCAATAGCCGTGGCCGCGCCGTAGGCGAAACCGACGGCTTCGTGAAGCTGATCGCCGATGCCGCCACCGACCGTGTGCTGGGCGCGCACATCATCGGCCCCGACGCGGGCACGCTGATTCATGAGGTGGCGCTCGCCATGGAATTCGGCGGCTCCTCCGAAGACATCGCCCGCACCTGCCACGCGCATCCCACGCTCAACGAAGCGGTGAAGGAAGCCGGGCTGGCGGTGCTGGGAAGGGCGATCCATATCTAAAATTTATAGGATGTATCTTATATAACGCGTTTTATTCCCTCCCCCTTGAGGAGGGAGGGTTAGGGTGGGGGTGGAACATCCGGACGATAAAAGCGGGGGAGAGAATCACCCTAACCAAGATTTCTAAAGCGCGATGCGCTTAAGAAAATCTATCCTCTCCCGTCAAGGGGGAGGGAGTTACGGCCTAAACCGCCCCCCTTGCGGAACTGAGGGGAATATGCTATATACTGTACTCGTTAGTTTGAAATCTAGAGTATCGGAGCCATGACAACCACTAAAGCCATTGCAATTCCCCATGCTTTGCCCTCGCTGGCGCAGGAGGACGGGCTGCGGCGCTACATGCAGGAAATCGCCCGCTTCCCGATTCTGGAGCCGCAGGAAGAATTCGACCTCGCCAAACGCTGGCACGACCACGGCGACGTGGCTGCCGCGCACCGGCTGGTCACGTCGCACCTGCGTCTGGTCGCCAAAATCGCCACCAAATACCGCGGCTACGGCCTGCCGCTCGGCGAGCTGATCGCCGAAGGCAATATTGGCATGATGCAGGCGGTGAAGCGGTTCGAGCCGGACAAGGGCTTCCGCCTCGCCACCTACGCCATCTGGTGGATCAAGGCTGCCATCCAGGAATATGTGCTGCGCTCCTGGTCGCTGGTGAAGATTGGTTCCAGTGCAGCGCAGAAGCGCCTGTTCTTCAATCTTCGCAAGACGAAGAAGAAAATCGGCGTCGTGCACGGGCTGGAGCTGACCGACGAGCAGATCGCCGACATCGCCCAGCGCCTGGAGGTGAGCCGGCAGGATGTGATTGACATGGACCGCCGCATGACCGCGTCGGACGTGTTCCTCAACAGCAAGATGGGCCCGGAAGGCGATGAGGAGAAGATGGACTTCCTCGTCGAGCCGTCGGAGAACCAGGAAGTGCAATATGCCCGCGCTGAGGAAATGCACCAGCGCCACGCGCTGTTGACCAACGCGCTGGCGACCCTCAAGCCCCGCGAGCGCGAAATCCTGGAAAAGCGCCGCCTGCAGGAAGACCCGGCTACGCTGGAAGATTTAAGCAAGATCTATAACATCTCGCGCGAGCGGGTGCGGCAGATTGAGGTAAAGGCGTTTGAAAAGCTGCAGAAGGAAATGATGAGCGCGGTGAGCGCGGAAGCGGCGTAATGATACTGGCCGCCTAACAGCGGCCAGTAGGTTTTTCTGCTCTATTTGATCGCGGTAAAGAGGGATCAATCTCTACAATGCGATCAGGATATGCAGCTTTATATGCGGCAATCTTTTCTCTTATTTCTTTATTTTCGAGAGGATAATGGCCGATATAATAATTGTTGTTGCTTAAATCATCTGCCAATGTGGTTAGATCGGCAAAACACGTTTTCGTTCTTGTTCGGGTACTACTATAGTCACTGGATATTCCGGTAGCCATCGCTGCATATTTTTAGACGCTTGTGAGCCTTCTGCATCGCTGATAATTAGCAGCAAGCCTCCGAATATCTCGCTATCACGTTCTAATTTCTTGAGGGAGACAATTCCTTGCCGCAGGCGAATCTGGCTATTTTCTCCCATACTTCCTTCAACAGAAATGTGAGAATGATTGGCTACTATTTTCTTCTGTGCGGGAACATCTCCTATAAAATGACCGTCTAGATTCTGATTTTTAAAATATTCTCCCAAGTGAATCTGGTCTTCCTCTCCGAAAGTGATTGCCTGAGCCTCGGTTTCATCCGTAATAATGCGTGAGTTTCCAAATGGGGACATGAGAAAGCCTTATATATGGCTGGTTTTAAGCATAGTCCGTAATTTTATATGTTTATGCTTTTAAATCTAGGTAGATATTTAAGCAGGGCTTCCAAAGAGAATTTATAAACATGAAAGAGAGGTGATTTATCGAAAAAAATCAGCTTTCCTTTAAGCGACTTTCGATTCGTATAAAATTGAATTGAATATTTTGCTGTTATGGAGAATGGACTTGCATAGCGGCATGCTTTTATTTATTCATAGAGTAGTGATTTATAATAATATTTGTAAAGCTTAGTAATTATGGTTGCGTTGCAAAGACGTGCTAACCAAATCAGAGATAAAAATACAGGAGGCTTTACACTCGTAGAGCTATCGATTGTATTAATAATAATCGGACTGATTATCGGTGGTATCCTAGTTGGAAAAGACCTTATCAGAAATGCCGAGTTACGCTCTGTACTTACGGATATTGAGCAATTTAGAGCAGCGGCTAATACATTTAAATCGAAATATAATGCTCTACCAGGTGATATGACTAATGCTGAAAATTTTTGGGGATCTGATACACCATGCCCCGATGGCGGTTTAGCCTACGATACTAAGCGAACTATTACATGTAATGGAAATGGCGACGGCATTATTAATTTTGTTAATTCTAATCGTGGAGAGGCTTTCCGGTTTTGGCAACAGCTTTCAAATGCTGGGTTAATTAGTTGGCCGCTTACCGGTATAGCATGGCTGAATAGCGATCAATGGGGATATCCGGGACAAAATGTGCCTTCCACCAGGATTAGCGCAGATGCAGGATATTTTGCACGCTATGCGGATGCAGCGATAGATTTTGCAGGAAGCGGAGATATGTTTACTGGAGCTTATGGTAACTTTATCCGTGTTGGCGCGAATGATGGTTCCTACTGGCTGCTTAAGCCATCATTAACGGCGCAAGATGCTTACTGGCTGGATATGAAAATGGATGACGGACGTCCTGGTACGGGAAGAGTTCTCGGTCAGAAACCGGGGTTCTGGACGCCAAATTGTTCTACTACCTCGGTAGAATCAACTTCCGAATATAACTTTACTTATAGCGGACTTGCCTGCAATATTAATGTTACCAATGCATTTTAGCGTCTTTGTAATGCTCTTGGTTGTCTTGCAATTAGGAGTGGAAAATCCAAAGATCTCACATTGTATTGTAGATGACATAAGTTAAAAACTATGCTGAAATTTAAAGAAGCAATGTACTGCGCCTTACGTTGCCTTTTTACCTCCCAAACGCAGTTGCTGAAGGCTCATAGCGCCTATGATGCGTTGGTAAAACAGGCCCGCCAGCCTGCTTTCTATAATCAATACGGCATCCCCGATAGCATCGACGGGCGGTTTGAGATGATTCTCTTGCACCTATTCCTTGCCCTGCGCCGCCTGAAATCCATCGGCACAAAAGAGGCGGCATCTTTCAGCCGCCTGCTGTCGGAGGCGTTTTTTACCGATATGGACCGCTCGGTGCGCGAAATCGGCGTCAGCGATACCGGCGTGCCCAAGCGCATTAAGCGCATGGCGGCGGCCTATTTCGGGCGGCTGCAGGCCTATGAGGAGGCGTTTGCCGATACGGATGCGCTGCATCAGGCGCTCCGGCGCAATGCCTATGCCACGCTGCCTGAGGCGGATACAGCCGCGCTGGATGCGAAAGTAGCGCAGCTCGCTTCCTATCTGCGCCGGGCGGAAGAAGCCTTGCGCGTGCAGGAAGATGCCGTGCTGCTGGCGGGAGACCTGCGCTGGCCGGACGCCTGAGATGCCGTACGCATGGCTGGCCGACGCGGTATTGGCGTTTCACCTGCTCTACGTGCTGTGTGTGGTGCTGCCGGTGCCGCTGATGATTCTGGGGCGCCGCCGCTGGGGCTGGGTGCGCAGCCGGGCGCTGCGCATCATCCACCTGGCGATGATCGCTTACGTGGCGGTGCAGTCACTGCTAGGGGCATGGTGCCCGCTGACGCTGCTGGAAAACTATTTGCGGCGGCAGGCGGGCGAAACCTCGTATCATACCGGCTTCATCGCCGACTGGGCCTCACGCACGCTGTACTGGCACCTGCCGCCGTGGGCGTTCGGGGCGATCTATGTGGGGTTCGCGCTGCTGGTAATTGTGCTATGGTTCGCCGTGCCGCCGCGCCCGCGCGCTCAGGCGGTCAGCTGAAGCGGCTGATAGCCGGCGGGAGTGCTGGTTTGCGGCAGGCCATAGGCGGGCATGGGTTGCACTGCGGCTGTTGCGGGTAAAGCGGCAGGCAACGGCAGGGCTTCTATGCTATCGGCGGGCGGAAGCGCCGCGACATCGCGGTTTTCATTGGCGGCGGGCGCCGGCTCCTCGGCGCCAAGGAGGCGCTTGAATACCGAGGCTGGGCCGTGCAGCTGCGTCAGGCCTGCATTGCTCGGTTTGAAGCGCACCTTGGAGAGGTTGATCAGCTTTTCGTATGCGCGCAAATAAATGCCGCTTTCATCGTCCGCGTTTGCACCGAGCAGCTGCGCCATGAACGGGCTGGAAAACCCGCTGTTGCGCGCCATGCCGGAGGAGGGCGGATTGGCAATCATTTCCTTTAAGTAATCCGGCGCATTTTCCACCGCGTCATGCACCGCAGCGGAAACACTGCCGCCTTGGCCGCGCAGGCGCGAAAACACCTGGCTTTCCGAGAGCACCACCGGCACTTCCTGCGTCGGCAGCCGGCCAAGCGCCGCCTGCGTTCCGGCATTGGCCAGAAACGCCGCCGCGTTTGCGGCGGGCAGGGAAGGCGTGGGAATGGCAGGCGCTACAAACATGGAATCCTTTACTTATTATTTACTATTTTACCATACACTCCCTGCGTCCGTCAAAAACTTCTGCAGTTTTTGCTTGTCTCGCTCAGGCGCTGCCTCTAAGGTGCGAAACCTTGTTTCATCTCGCTTTTTTGAGGTTCCCATGTCTGCTGCCGCCCGTCCTGCCACTGCTGCCTTTACCGATTACAAAGTCGCTGATATCTCGCTAAAGGACTGGGGCCGCAATGAAATTTCCCTCGCCGAGACGGAAATGCCCGGGCTGATGAGCATTCGCCAGGAGTTCGCCGCCAAGCAGCCGTTGAAAGGTGCGCGCATCGTCGGCTGCCTGCATATGACCATCCAGACTGCCGTGCTGATCGAGACGCTCACGGCATTGGGAGCCGAGGTTCGCTGGAGCAGCTGCAATATTTTCTCCACGCAAGACCAAGCCGCGGCGGCGATTGCAGCGGCTGGCATCCCTGTGTTTGCATGGAAAGGCGAGACTGAAGAAGAATACGAATGGTGCATTGAGCAGACGCTGCGCGGGCCAGATGGCTGGACACCGAACATGATTTTGGATGACGGCGGCGATGTCACCAAAATCATTCACGAAAAATACCCCGCCATGCTCAAAGACATCAAAGGCGTTTCCGAAGAAACCACTACGGGCGTGCACCGCCTGCATGAAATGGTGAAAGCGGGTGCGTTGAAAATCCCCGCCATTGACGTGAATAATTCCGTGACCAAATCGAAATTTGATAATTTGTATGGCTGCCGCGAATCGCTGCCCGATGGCCTAAAGCGCGCAACCGATGTGATGCTGGCGGGTAAA
>CAYPEF010000107.1:0-7345 GCA_964409675.1 uncultured Rickettsiales bacterium
GCCGATGCCCGCACGCAGATGCTGCAGGGCGTGGAAGCGCTGGCGCGCGCCGTGCGCGTCACCCTCGGGCCCCGCGGCCGCAACGTGGTGATCGAAAAATCCTTCGGCTCGCCCCGCACCACCAAGGACGGCGTGACCGTGGCAAAGGAAGTCACCTTGCCTAATAAATTCCAGAATATCGGCGCCCAGATGCTGCGCGAAGTGGCCAGCAAGACCGCCGACCTCGCCGGTGACGGCACCACCACCGCTACCGTGCTCGCGCACGCCATCGTGATGGAAGGCTCCAAGGCGGTTGCAGCGGGCTTAAACCCGATGGACCTGAAGCGCGGCGTGGACCTCGCGGTTGAAACCGTCGTCAACTCCATCAAGCAGAAAAGCAAGCCGGTGAACTCGCAGGCCGAATGGGCGCAGGTGGCCACCATCTCCGCCAACGGCGACCGTGAGATCGGCGATCGTATCGCGGAAGCCATGCAGCGCGTGGGCCGCGAAGGCGTCATCACCGTGGAAGAAGCCAAGGGCATCGAGTTCGAGCTGGAAGTGGTGGAAGGCATGATGTTCGACCGCGGCTACCTCTCCCCCTATTTCATCACCAACGCCGAAAAGATGGTGGTGGAGCTGGAAAACCCCTATATCCTGATCTTCGACAAGAAGCTCTCCGGCCTGCAACAGATGCTGCCGCTGCTCGAAGCCGTGGTGCAGCAGCAGCGCCCGCTGCTGATCATCGCTGAGGACGTGGAAGGCGAAGCCCTCGCCACTCTCGTGGTGAACAAGCTGCGCGGCGGCCTGAAGGTTGCTGCCGTGAAAGCCCCCGGCTTCGGTGACCGCCGCAAGGCGATGCTGGAAGATATCGCAGTCCTCACCGACGGCGAAGTCATCAGCGAAGACCTTGGCATCAAGCTGGAAAACGTTACCCCGAAATCGCTCGGCCGCGCCAAGCGCGTCGTCATCACCAAGGACGACACCACCATCGTCGATGGCGCTGGCGACAAGAAGGAAATCGAAGCCCGCTGCACGCAGATCCGCGCGCAGGTGGAAGAGACTACCTCCGACTATGACCGCGAAAAGCTCCAGGAACGCCTGGCCAAACTCTCGGGCGGCGTGGCCGTGCTGAAAGTGGGCGGCTCCACGGAAGTGGAAGTGAAAGAGCGCAAGGACCGTGTGGACGATGCGCTGCACGCCACCCGCGCAGCCGTGGAAGAAGGCATCGTCCCCGGCGGCGGCGTCACCCTGCTCTACGCTTCGAAAGCCCTTGAAGGCCTGAAAGCGGACACGGATGACGTGCGCGCCGGTGTCAACATTGTCAAGCGCGCGCTCCAAGCCCCGATCCGCCAGATTGTGGAAAACGCAGGCCTCGACGGCGCGGTCGTCGCGGGCAAGCTGCTGGAGAGCAACGACACCAATTTCGGTTTTGACGCCCAGAAGCTCGACTATGTGGACATGATCAAGGCCGGTATCATCGACCCCACCAAGGTCGTGCGCACCGCGCTGCAGGATGCGGCGTCCGTCGCCGGCCTGCTCATCACCACCGAATGCATCGTCACCGACCAGCCGGAAGAGAAAAAAGCGGCTGCCGGCGGTGGCATGGGCGGTATGGGTGGAATGGGCGGCATGGGTGATATGGATTTCTAATCCATCCCCGCTCCACTAAAGCTAAAAGGCCGTAAAGCATTGCTTTACGGCCTTTTTTATATAGAAACCACGGGCAGTTAAGCCCCATTACGGGACCGTAACAAAATTTTCATGAAAATGGCGGAATTTTTGTGCTATAAGGATAATATAAACTTTTCACAGGACATTACGCGCTTATTTTATGGCTTCTGACAGCAATACCACCCCCGCCGAAGAAGCCGCGCACACCTCCACCCCCTGCTCGGTAAATACGGAAAAAAACCTGAAAAAGCCGCAATCCGGCAAAGATAATCTCGTACCGCAGGCGCAAGCGGCAACGGAAGAAAGCTCGCAGGCAGTCAACCCCGAAGAAGCGCTCAAAACCACAAGCATTGATGCCGCGATGACTGCTGGAGCGTCGCAAGCGGTAACCACGCAAGCCATCGTTGCGGATGATACGCATAAAAGCACCTCGCAGGATGCAAAAGCACCCGCCGGCGAAACCCATACCGCCACCACCACACAGCCCGGCAGCTGGGGCGATGATTATAAAAGCATCTCCTATGACCTCGGCATGTTCGGCGGCATCAATTACGTCATCAACACCGCCCTGTCAGCGCTTGGCATTGCCTACCAGTTCGAGCGCCGCGCGGCAGAGCCGATCAATAGATTCTCCGAACAGGTCGGCACCAAGATCGGCCAGGTCACCGGCCTGAAGAAAGCTAGCGCCATCGCCGGCACCAGCTTCGGCGTACGCGCCTTCTTCCTTACCTCCGGCGGCACGGCATTGCTCGGCATCATTAAAAAAGGCGACGAAAACCGCAACCGCATCGAATACAACACCAGCGAAGCCTATGACCGGCTGCAGGAAAAAATGGGCAAAGGCAACGATGCCACGCGCTATAACATCGAACTGTATGATTTAGTCAAGGATGTCTCAGAAAAGCGCAAGCGCGGCGAACAGGCCGAACTGGACCCGGAAATCGAAAAAGAACTGCGGCGTAAACATTGCATCACCATTGAGCCTAACGGCGATTTGACCTTCAAGGAAGTCAAGCAGAACTGGCCGGACCTGCTAAAGACGCGCAGCTTCGCCATCGCCTCGGCGGTGGGCCTGAATTATTTGCTCGGCCTGACCAAGGGCAACGTGAAAGACCCGCAGGTTATCGCCCAGTACGGTAAGTACGGCAAAGGTTTTGGCCAGATCGAGCGTTACGGCACTCCCGTGATCGCCAATGTATTCGAAAAAACGCCGATACTGCGCAGCATGGCCGATAAAGAACTGGCCGCCAATATCCTGCTTAACGACTCCATTCTCACCGCCGCCTCCGCCGGCACGCATTTCGGCATGCACTCGAACGGCCATGGCGAAAAGGAAGACGATTGCAGCGATATCCCCTTCGACTATGCCAAATCCTCGCCTGCAACCGCTGCTAAAAAGGATATTCTGGCAAAGGGCAAACCCAGCGAGAGCCACGTAGCCAAGACCGCGCAGAAACAACCCGAAACCGCCGCCACCCGCGCGTAATTTTTCTCCCTGTCATTGTGAGCGCAGCGAAGCAATCCATGCTTCAGCGAGTGGAGAGTTAGATTGCTTCGCTCTGTTCGCAATAACAATCTCATATAGCCATTTCGTATAATCAATCGTCATTCCCAGAATCGCTTTAGCGACTATAGGCGCATTCATGCGGACGGTGCCACAGGCTGGATTCCCCTATAATTTTCCTGCGAAAAATTCGGGGAATGACGAATGAATATATGGATGGGCTTTAGCTATGCATCGCTAATGCGGTATTTTTCCAGAAACGCTTCCGCATAGGCCGCAACCCTGCCCTGCGTGATGGCCTCGCGCAGCTCGCTCATCAGGCGTTGATAGAAGGCAAGGTTATGCCATGTCAGCAGCATCGGCCCGAGCATTTCATCAGCCTTGAACAAATGATGCAGGTAGGCGCGCGAATAATGCGAGCAGGCCGGGCACGGGCAACCCGGCTCCAGCGGCGCGGAATCGTCGGCGTGGGCGGCGTTGCGCATGTTGACTTCGCCGAAATGCGTATAGGCACGCGCAAAGCGGCCTGAACGGGTGGGAATCACGCAGTCGAACATGTCGATGCCGCGCAGCACCGCGCCTATAATGTCGTCGGGCTTTCCTACCCCCATAAGGTATCTCGGCCTGTCCTTCGGAAGGTGCGGAACGGTGATATCCAATACCTTGAACATCACCTCCTGCCCTTCCCCCACCGCCAGCCCGCCGACGGCATAGCCGTCGAAGCCGATGGCGCGCAATGCCTCCGCCGATTCCTGCCGAAGCTCCGGATAGACGCTTCCCTGCACGATGCCGAATACGCCGTACCCTTGCCGTGGTATGAACGCGTTTTTGCTGCGCTCCGCCCAGCGCATGGAGAGGCGCATGGAATCCGCCGCCTGCTGCTCGGTGGCCGGGTACGGCGTGCACTCGTCCAGCACCATGCTGATGTCGCTATCAAGCAGGTATTGAATCTCCATCGCCCGCTCCGGCGAGAGCACATGCGTGGCCCCGTCCAGGTGCGACTGGAAGGTGACCGCCTGTTCATCAATCTTGCGCAGCTTGCTTAAGGACATCACCTGGAACCCGCCGGAGTCGGTGAGGATCGGCTTGTCCCAGTGCATGAAACGATGCAGTCCGCCGAGCTTTGCAATGCGCTCCGCGCCGGGACGGAGCATCAGGTGATAGGTATTGGAGAGCAATATATCCGCACCCGTGGCGGCGACGGATTCCGGCATCATGCCCTTCACCGTGGCGGCAGTGCCAACCGGCATGAAGGCGGGCGTTCGGATGTCGCCGTGCGCGGTATGTACGGTGCCGGTGCGGGCGTTGCCGTCGGTGGTGTTTAAGGTAAAGCGGACGCTCATGCGGATTCCTCGTTTCGGTAAAGCAGGCAGGCATCGCCGTAAGAATAAAAGCGATATTTGTCCTTAATGGCATGCGCATAGGCGCGTTGCATCACGTCCATCCCGCAAAACGCACTCACCAGCATGAACAGCGTCGAGCGCGGCAGGTGGAAATTGGTGAGCAGCATATCCGCTGCCTTGAAGCGGTAGCCGGGGGTGATGAAAATATTCGTCTCGGCATTGAAGGGATGAATGCGTCCATCCGCATCCGCCGCCGATTCCAGCGTGCGCAAGGAGGTGGTGCCCACTGCGATGATCCGCCCACCGCCTGCCTTGGCGCGGTTGATGCGCTCCGCCGCTTCCGCGCTGATTTCCGCACGCTCGCTATGCATAACATGCGCGCTAGTGTCCTCCGCTTTCACCGGCAGGAATGTTCCCGCGCCGACATGCAGCGT
Source organism: uncultured Rickettsiales bacterium (assembly GCA_964409675.1). GTDB lineage: Bacteria > Pseudomonadota > Alphaproteobacteria > Rickettsiales > SXRF01 > CAYMDD01. The sequence continues at coordinate 4,932 of CAYPEF010000107.1, forward strand.
GACATGCACGCGCTCAACCCCGTGGGCATCGATGGCGGCCAGCAACGTATCGGTGAAATGCAGGCCCGCCGTGGGTGCGGCCACGGAATGGGCCTTCGCCGCATCATTGAATACGGTCTGGTAATCACTTCGGTCCCCGGCATCAGCCCTGCGCTGCTTTTCGATATAAGGCGGAAGCGGAATGCTGCCGTGGTGTTCAAGCAGCGCATGAAACTGCGCGGCATCGCAAGGGAAGGAAAGGATGACTTCGCCGCTTTCAAGCTTGCGCAGCACCTCCGCCGAGAAACCGGGCGCGAACGCAACCACATCGCCCACCCGCAGTCGCTTCGCGGGCTTGGCGAAGCATTGCCAGATCACCCCGTCATTACGAGGCGGAGCCGCCGCAAGCCAGCTATCCCCGTACTGAGGGGTGGATTGCTTCGCTGCGCTCGCAATGACGGGTTTGTGCAGCAGGATTTCTACCATCGCCTCGCCGCGTTTTCCCATCAGCCGGGCGGGGATGACGCGGGTGTCGTTGAAGACCATCACGTCGTGCGGGCGCAGGTGATGGAGAATGTCTTTGATGTATGCATCCTGATATGCTCCGTCTTTTACCACCAGCATTCGCGAGGCATCGCGCGGGGAAACCGGGCGAAGGGCGATGCGCTCTTGCGGCAGGTCGAAATCGAACTGGTCTACCTTCATAGGCGGCTTATTGAAGAAACATGCTGCATGGTATGGATGAATTCCCCCTAACGTTATACCGGCGCAGGCCGGTATCTTCATTTTCCGCCCGCATAGGGGGTAAGAGAAGATACCGGCCTGCGCCGGTATGACAGATACAGGGGTGGAGAAGTAATTATTCCTTCACATCCGCGGCGACGCGCAAGGAGACGATCTTGTCCGGATCGTCCACCTGGCCGTTCATGGCGGAGTTGCCTTTTTTGATCTTGTCCACGCAGTCCATGCCGGACGTCACCTTGCCCCAGATAGTGTACTGACGGTCGAGGCCTGGATTGTCTTTCAGCATGATGAAGAACTGGCTGTCGGCGCTGTCCACGTTCATGGCGCGGGCCATGGAGACAATGCCGCGCGCGTGGGTTTCCTTGCTGAATTCGGCCTTCAGCTTCTGGCCGGAGCCGCCGCTGCCGGTGCCGGTAGGATCGCCGGTCTGGGCCATGAAGCCGTCGATCACGCGGTGGAAGACGACGCCGTCATAGAATTTCTGCCGCACCAGCTCCTTGATGCGCTTCACATGCTTCGGCGCAAGGTCAGGGCGCAGTTCGATGGTGACTTTGCATTCATCCTTGAGCGTCAGGATGAGCGTGTTTTCAGGATCGGCGGCGCGGGCAGCGGACATGGCGGTAAAAACTCCTAAGGCAATGAGGGAAATAAGCGCAGAGCGTTTCATGGAATAACCTCCTGGCAAAAATTTTGCGGAGTTTCGACTGTCAGGCGTTAGCTGTCAATGGGAAAAGCATTCCTTAGCAGCAGAGGAAGATATGAACATTTAATTGTCACCCCGCCGCATGGCGGGGTCCGGGCACAGGGCATCCGGATGCTGCCATACGGCGGCATGACAGTATTTTACACTACCGTCTGCAAATACGACGGCAGGCCCATAGCTTCGATCAGGCGGAGTTGCCTGGATAGAAAATCAATATGCTCCTCCTCGCTTTTCTGGATGTGCTCCAGCAGGTGGGAGGTGACGTAATCCTCGCGGTTTTCGCACAGGGTGATGGCGGCTTTTAAATCCACATGCGCGGTTTGCTCCAGCTTCAAATCCGACTGCAGGATTTCCGGCACATTCTCGCCGATCATCAGCTTGCCGAGATCTTGCAAATTGGGCAGGCCGCCGAGGAACAGGATGCGTTCCACCAGCATATCGGCATGCTTCATCTCATCAATGGATTCCTTATACTCGAAATCGGCCAGCTTCATGAAACCCATATGCTTCAGCATACGCGCATGCAGGAAATACTGGTTGATGCCGGTGAGTTCATTGCGCAGCACGGCGTTCAAATGCTGCAGGATTTCCTTGTCGGGAGTCATGGGGCGGTCCTGGAGAAACGTATGGGAAAATAATACACATCCCGTCTTTTACGAGCAAGGGAAAAGGCCGCCCGCCGTCTTAGGCGGCAAGATACGAGGACGGAAGCTTGTTAATTTGCCGCCGCTTCCGGTGCCTGCGCGGAGCGCAGCATATCGCGGATAAACGGCACGCATTTGCCGCATTGAGGCTGGCAACCCAAGGTTTTAAAGGCTTCACCCACGTTCCCCGCCCCACTTTCCTGGGCGCGGCAGATCTGGGAATCGCGGAGGCAATTGCAGAGGCAGATGAACATGAGAATCATTATACATACGCAGGGCCTAGTTGCAAGTGATTATTAATCACAGAAGATAGTGGGGGATATGGCAATCGCCCTCATGCCTGC
>CAYPEF010000108.1:0-2220 GCA_964409675.1 uncultured Rickettsiales bacterium
CGCTAAAACCCTAGCGTTTAGGCCGCCGACCGCCTGGGGACGGTGTGCAGTAGCGCTAAGGGGTACAGGTATAAAAGATAAACGTTTAGAATCGATATAAGAGTGAAGACGACCAAGGTCGATATTATAAAATTAACAGGCCTATATCCAAACCCACAAAGCCATTCGTATATGAAGCTCTTGGCAAATAATGAGGCGTATTGCAATTTGCCAAACTTGTTTGCTTCTAGGTCATATTTTAATTGCGCTCTCTTCCATCGACGAAATTCAATATCAGCATTCATAGCAAAATCCGGCTGATCCATATTATCAGCGTTTTTCATTAACTGCTGAAATGTATCTACCCCCAAATTTGCAAAGTTTTTCTTATAGCTCTTATCAAAACGCACGCTAACCGGATCCCAGTAGCATTCTACAATTTTAGCTTTGTAAAAATTGCAGTTCAGAAACTTGCAGCGATGGAATTCTACCTTTGCAAAAGTAGTCCCAATAAAGAGGCAGTCTGTAAATTCACAATCCGTGAATGTGACTTGTTCAATTACTTTCTTAGAAAAACTGACATTGGAAAATTTTATGCCTTTTACTTTTTTGAAATTCTGCGGCCATGAATCTGGCTTGTACAAGACGTTTTTAAGGTCGGCCGATGTTTTGAAATGATTGCAGAAATTCTCTTCTTCGTAAGTCTCAAAGGGCTGATTAAGTTTGAAGAAATATTTTAGCATATCAACAACTAACGATCAGCTTTATCAATAAGCTCAGGCAGTGATTCGCCAAGCGCATCTGTAATTTTAAGACAAACCAAAATAGTTGGCATACGCTTACCGCTTTCGACGCGGCTAATAGTACTGCGATCAACACCAGCAGCATCGGCTAGGGTTTGATGGCTCAAACCCTTTTCGAGCCTCTTCTGTTTTAGAAGCTTTACAAGATTGGATGTTACTTTCTCGGCATGTCTATTTCGCATGCCCGACATACTCGCTGTAATTCAAAGAGAAATAAACGTGCCTATCGGCCCGTTTCTGCTTTCCATTTGCTTTCCAAAGAGTATGATAGCCCCATGGAAAACTATAATTTCTTGGCCGACTTACTGAACAAATTTTCCCAGCTTACGCCGTGGGTGCAGGCATTGCTGGGCTTGGGTGTGTGTGCCGTTGTGCTGGGCAGTGCATATTTTCTAAAAGAAATAGTAGCGGTAGTTATAAGCCCGTTTCGGAAACCAGCCGAACCGAAGCCGCCGAAGAAAGAGTGGCAGGACAAATATTATCGGGATGCAATCCCTGAGGCTAAAAGCGAGCTTCCGGAAACCCGCTAAAACCCTAGCTTTTAGGCCGCCCACCGCTTGCAGCGTCCGTGCAGCGTCGGTAAAGGCTACAGGTATAAACGCCCTTGGGCTAGGCGTAAGACCACTGTGGGACTAACTGCGGACGTAGGTTTTAGTTTACTACGGCTAAAACGACTTAGAACGGAGTTAGCAGCTATAGCCAGCTATTTTGCGATCTCCACCATCACTTCGTTACGGCGCAGGAAAGGCAGCGTCCATGGTGGATTGAAAAAGGCGTAAGTAGGGGAGGACAGCGCGGATAGGTTCTTCGACTGGATAAACGCTTTCAGTTCTTCTTCGTGTTTTTTAAGGCTTTCCTGTCCGGCCATGCCGGAAAAGCGAATAACAGCAAAACGCTTGCCCTCGATTTCTTTCAGTTTCACTGCATCGTTATTTGGCTTCGGCAGCGACTCCATCGTGTAGCTTGCAGGCATGACGAAGCGGACGTTCCACGTGTTCCCGTTCCCTTGTTGGGTAACGGGTGCGGTCATCGCAATCTTCTCGCTTGCAGCTTGCGTAACGGGCGCGGTCATCGCCACTTTCTGAGCGGATACGTTGTTGCCGAAAATATAATCGGCGATGATGCGAAAGCCTTGGCTAATCGCTTCCTTGCGTTCGCCTGTTACTTCCGCTTCGGCAACGATCATCGGCGCGTAGTCGCGGATTTCAATACTGCCGTGGGTTTCAGCGACGGTATATTTTGCTTGTTCGACATTACTCACCATCGGTCCCCATAAGGCTGCGCCCAGTACAATAATGGCTGCAATGGCTAGCCAGATATACTTTTTCTTGGCTCGTAATTTCATATTATCTTTCAATATGATGGTGGGGGGTGAGGGACTTGAACCCCCGACAAAGGCGTTATGAGCGCCCTGCTCTAACCAACTGAGCTAACCCCC
>CAYPEF010000108.1:2230-7221 GCA_964409675.1 uncultured Rickettsiales bacterium
AAAAGTGCGATCCGAAATATAAAAATCTTTTCGACCGACTTCTATCTCTTTTTGGCTACACACCTTATTATAGCCTTATTATTCAAAAAACTATCCTGCACCCAAAGGCTCCGAAATTCTCCGAAACCAGAAGCAGCAGGGACTTCCAAGACTTTACCCCAGCGAGGCGAACAAAGCGTTATGAGCGCCCTGCTCTAACCGCTGAGCTAAACCCCCGTCTGGCAATCAATGCTTCACCGCTTTTGCACGTGCGGAATGAATGATATAGCCAAGGCGGAAAGGGAGCACAAGCCATTAGCGGCGCTTGCCGGGGGCTTTCATGCTTGTATATGGCCAATTTTTGGTTGCGCGGCTAGGTTTTTTCCGCTAAACATCCGCTCCTTTAGGAGATTTTGGCATATGAAACAGGCGATTCATCCCGATTATCACATGATTACCGTGGCGATGACCGACGGCACCACCTACCAGACGCGCTCTACCTGGGGCAAGGAAGGCGACACGCTGCGCCTGGACGTGGACCCCAAGACACACCCGGCATGGGTCGGCGGCGTTAACCTGCGCAAAACCGGTCAGATGGAGAAATTCAATAATAAATTCAGTGCGTTCTCCGCAGCTGCCTCCAAGTCGGGAACCAAGGCTGGCGCGGATGCGCCGAAGGAAGAGAAGAAGGGCAATAAGTCCTGATTCCTGTATTAATGCGCCTGCCGGGCCGGGCGGGTGAGCAGTTGCTGGCGTAGCCTGGCGGCTAAACTTTGCGTTTTGCGCGTGAGCATGTAGCGGCGGACGATAGTTTCCAGCCGGGGCCAGCTTAGGCCATTTTCCCCGTCATACTCTTCGCGGAATAGTCCGAAAATGCGCTGGCATTCCTCTGTGTCCGGCATAAGCCAGCCATGGTCTTCGCAAAGGGTCTTGATGTCGTTGGCGTGCCAGAGAATGTCGACGAAATAGCCGCGTTCGCGCAGGAAATCGAGGGCTATCTGTTCGGAATGAATGGCGTTGCTGGATAATATCATGACATATCTCCCCTTCTGTATGCGTTTTTTAGTAATCGCGGGTGCAACCCTTAATAGTAATTAATTACTAATCTTTGGTTAATAAAAACGAGGTAATGGCAACTATTCATCCCCGGTTATTGGCTTCATACTGCCATGGTGTTGAGTTGGTTGCAAAAAAACCGTCTTTTGTGCATCAAAAAAAAGATAATCATTACATTGGCGGCGGGAAGGGGGAAATAACGGGCGATGGCTGCGGATACAATCAGCGCGTGTAAAAGCGCCGCATGCCGCATTTATTTTCCTGTCCCTGTTGCCAAGCGAAAAACAGTACTTATATGTCATAGCAAACCAGCCGCTTATGCCTGCGGCGAGTCGTGGGCACTAGCATATAAAATAAAAGGAAAATAAGGAGTTAGGATATGAGTAAAGTCATTGGTATCGACCTTGGCACCACCAATTCATGCGTGGCGATCATGGAAGGCGGCAACGTAAAGGTGATTGAGAATCTGGAAGGGCGGCGCATCACCCCGTCCATCGTGGCCATGACCGATTCGGGCGAGCGGCTGGTGGGCGACCCCGCCAAGCGCCAGGCGGTGACCAACCCGGAGAATACGATTTTCGCGGTAAAGCGCCTGATTGGGCGTAATTACAGCGATCCGATCGTGAAGAAAGATACGGCACTGGTACCTTATAAAATCGTCAACGCCGATAACGGCGACGCATGGGTGGAAGCGCGCGGCGAGAAATATTCGCCGAGCCAGATCAGCGCGTTTATTCTGACCAAGATGAAGGAAACGGCGGAGAGCTATCTTGGTGAGAAAGTCTCGCAGGCGGTGATTACCGTGCCGGCATATTTCAATGACGCGCAGCGTCAGGCCACCAAGGATGCCGGACGAATCGCGGGGCTGGAGGTGCTTCGCATCATCAACGAGCCGACGGCGGCGGCGCTGGCGTATGGGCTGGATAAGAAGGAAGGCAAGACAATTGCCGTCTATGACCTAGGTGGCGGCACCTTCGACGTGTCGGTGCTGGAAATCGATGACGGCGTGTTTGAAGTGAAGGCAACTAACGGCGATACGTTCCTGGGCGGGGAAGATTTCGACAAGCGCGTGATTGATTTCCTTGCGGATGAGTTCAAGCGCGACCAGGGCATCGATTTGCGCAACGACAAGCTCGCGCTGCAACGCCTGAAGGAAGCGGCGGAGAAAGCCAAGATCGAGCTTTCCAGCGCTATGCAGACGGATGTAAACCTGCCGTTCATCACCGCCGACCAGACGGGCCCAAAACACTTAAATATCAAGCTGACACGGGCGAAACTTGAGTCACTGGTGGAGGATTTGATCCTGAAAACCATCGAGCCCTGCCGCAACGCGCTGAAGGATGCGGGGCTGAAAGCTTCCGACATTGGCGAGGTGATTCTGGTCGGCGGCATGACGCGCATGCCGAAAGTGGCGGAAGCGGTGAAGGAATTTTTTGGCCGCGAGCCGCATAAGGGCGTAAACCCGGATGAGGTGGTGGCGATGGGTGCCGCCATTCAGGGCGCGGTGCTGAAGGGCGACGTGAAGGACGTGCTGCTGCTTGACGTGACACCGCTTTCGCTTGGCATTGAAACGCTGGGCGGGGTGTTTACGCGACTGATTGAACGAAATACGACGATCCCGACCAAGAAGAGCCAGACCTTCTCGACCGCCGATGATAACCAGACCGCGGTGACGATTCGGGTGTTCCAGGGTGAGCGTGAGATGGCGGCGGATAACAAGTTGCTCGGTCAGTTCGACCTGGTGGGCATTCCGCCCGCACCGCGCGGCATGCCGCAGGTGGAGGTGACGTTTGATATCGACGCTAATGGCATCGTTAATGTCTCGGCCAAGGACAAGGCGACCGGTAAGGAGCAGCAGATTCGTATTCAGGCTTCCGGCGGCCTGTCGGATTCGGAGATCGACCGCATGGTGAAGGACGCGCAGAGCAATGCCGAAGCGGATAAAAAGCGCCGCGAGCTGGTGGAGTCGCGCAACCAGGCGGAGGCGATGATCCATTCCACCGAGAAATCGCTGAAGGACTTGGGCGACAAGGTGCCGTCCGACCAGAAAGCGGCGGTGGAGAAGGATATCGAAGGCTTGCGCCAGGCGCTGACCCGCGAGGACAAGGCGGAGATCGAAGCCAAATTGCAGGCGCTGACGCAGTCTTCCATGAAGATCGGCGAGCTGATGTACAAGCAGCAGCAGGAAGGCGCGCCGCAGGATAATGCGGACGGGGCTTCCTCAGCTTCCGGCAGCGGCGATGACAATGTTGTGGACGCTGAGTTCCAGGAAGTGGATGAGAGCAAGCGCAAGCAGGGCTAAATCATGAGCGTTGCAGATTTCGATTTCTCGGCATTAAGTGCGGCAGAGCGTATTTTGCTGGCGGAATCGCTGTGGGAAAGTGTCATTAACGCGCAACCGCATGCGATTTCCGTCAGTGACGCGCAGAAGCAAGAGATAGAAAAGCGCCAGCAGGCTCTTTCCGCCGGAGAAATAAGCGCTGAGTCCTGGGATAAGGTAAAGCAACGGCTACAGGCGGAAAAATGAGTTTCTCGGTGGAGATTTCTGCTCCCGCCGAGGCCGACATGCGCGAGGCCATCCACTGGCATCACCAGGTGCGGGCAGGGCTGGGGGCTGACCTGCTCTTGTGTTTTGAAGAAGCAATCGCCCGTATTGAGCGGGAACCTTTGGCCTATCCGGTGATGTTTAGCAATGTGCGACGCGTGCTCACGCGGCGGTTTCCTTATGGGATATTCTTTGCCATAGAGGGAAAACGCATTATGGTGCTGGCCGTTTTCCACTGCAAACGCGATCCGGTGCACTGGCGTAAACGTATGCAATCTCATTAATTGTTAATTGTAAAGTACATGGCCACCAAACAGGATTATTACGAACTGCTCGGCGTAAGCAAAGGCGCGAATGCGGACGAGATCAAGAAGGCGTACCGCAAGCTCGCCATGCAATATCACCCGGACAAAAACCCCGGCGACAAGGAAGCCGAGGCGAAGTTCAAGGCGATCAACGAAGCCTATGACGTGCTGAAGGACGACCAGAAGCGCGCCGCCTATGACCGGTTCGGGCATTCGGCGTTCGATGGCGGGCAGGGTGGCTTCGGTGCGCAAGGATTCGATTTCTCGGGCAGCTTTGCCGATATTTTCGATGATCTGTTCGGTGGTCTCGGCGGTGGTGGAAGGCGTAATTCCAATGGTCCGGCGCAAGGCTCGGACCTGCGCTACAATCTGGAGATCACGCTGGAGGATGCCTATAAGGGTAAGGAAGAAACCATCCGCGTGACCACATCCGTGGCGTGCGGCGTATGCGAAGGCTCTGGCGCGGAAAAGGGCACTAAGCCGGAAACCTGCCCCACTTGCAACGGGGCCGGCAGGGTGCGCGCCAGCCAGGGATTTTTCACCGTCGAACGTGCCTGCACCACCTGCCAGGGCACCGGCAAGATCATCAAGACGCCCTGCCGCAATTGCGCCGGAACCGGGCGCACTAAGCAGGATAAGACGCTATCGGTGAATATTCCGCCGGGCGTGGAGGAGGGCACGCGCATTCGTCTCAGCGGCGAAGGCGAGGCCGGCGCACGCGGCGGGCCGCCGGGCGATCTCTATATTTTCCTCTCCATCAGGAAGCATAAATTATTCGAGCGCGAAGGGGCGGATGTGCATTGCCGCGTGCCGCTGAAAATGGTGACGGCGGCGATGGGCGGCACCATCGAAGTGCCGACGCTCTCCGGCGGGCGCGTGAAAGTCACCATTCCTGAAGGTACGCAGAGCGGCCACCAGTTTCGCTTGAGAGGCAAGGGCATGCCGGTGCTGCGTTCCTCTTATCAGGGCGATATGTATATCCATGTGCATGTGGAGACGCCGGTGAAGCTCACCAAGCGCCAGAAAGAGTTGCTGCGCGAGTTCGACAGCGACAATGACAAAAGCCACAGCCCGGAATCGGAGGGGTTTTTTGCCAAGATCCGGGA
>CAYPEF010000109.1:0-7217 GCA_964409675.1 uncultured Rickettsiales bacterium
GGCAAATCCTTAAGGGCTTTTGCAACGTCCCCCTTTGTGGCGTTAGGATATTGTTCAAAAATAAGCCTACCAGCCTCACGATAAACTGACCGAGATATGAAATTGAAATAGTCAACACCGCAAGGTGCTTTGTACATATGGTCAAGAGCCTTACGCATGTCTTTATCCACCGTGAACTTTTTATCGTTTTCAAATAGGCGGAACATGCTTCCTGTGTTGAAGTATTCAACACTATTAACGGTATCCACAACCATGAGAGATTCTTTTTTGAATTTGTTCACCAGCCAATAATATCGCTTACTCACTGGATTCGTTGCTGTGACCGAGATTTCATACTGCTTTGAATCAGGGTCTTTGCCGCAGGAGAGATATGCAGCTTGCTCCAGCGTCCAAGCGGAACGCTTAGCCCAGCGGATTTTAAAATAAGCTACGAATGACTCTTCTTTATTAGCCATTACACTGCTTTAGCACATCTTTACTGTGCTGTGCAGCGTCCAAATAATCCGCCCATGTTTGCATCATTTTACGGCGTTGCGGCAACCATTCAGCGTGATTATATACTCCACGCACCTTGTTGGTCTCAACATGCGCCAACTGCCGCTCAATATGGTCGCGGTTGAAGCCTTGCTCGTTCAAAATGGTGCTGGCCGTGTGCCGGAAGCCATGTCCGGTAACCCGCCCTTTATAGCCCATGCGGTAAATGACATTTAGAACGCCATTTTCGCTCATACACTTGACGGGTTTGTATGGGTTAGGGAAGACGAAGTCCCAATTCCCATTCATCAATTTTAGCTCCTTAAGAATGAGAATAGCTTGCTTGGAGAGTGGCACTATATGTGGGCGACGCATTTTCATGCGTTCGGGTGGGATACGCCATTCGGCCTTATCGAAGTCAATCTCCGACCAGAGCGCACCGCGTAGTTCGACGGTGCGGACAAAGGTGAGCATCAGCAGCTTTACTGCAAGCTGGCATTGGCGCATCCCTTGATAGGTTTCGAGCTTTTGAAGAAACTCTGGCAATTCGTCTTCTTTGAGATGGGCGAAGTGTTCCTTCTTCATGGTCTTCAAAGCACCTTGAAGGTCGGCAGCGGGATTGTGCTCAGCGCGTCCGGTGGCGATGCCATACATGAAAATCAGTCCGCACGCCTTGAGTGCCCGGTGAGCCACCTCGATGGCTCCGCGTTTCTCAATCAGGCGTATAACGCCAAGCAACTCTGGCGGGGTGATGTCTTTGATGGGGCGATAACCGAGCTTTGGAAAAATATCGGCCTCTAATCGCCGCAGGAGAAACCCTGCATAGCGTGGTTGGAGGACATTGCATTTTTTCTCATGCCATTCACGCGCCACGGATTCAAAGCTGTTCTCCGCATTGAGCATGGCGGTACGCTTAGCTTCCTTCTTTACTTCGCTAGGGTCTATGCCGTTTGCCACCTGCTTATGGGCGGCTGCGTGCTTCTCGCGGGCTTCGGCAAGGGTAGCTTCGGGATAGGAGCCGAGAGCGAGCAGTTTCTGCTTCCCATGAAAGCGATAGGCGTAACGCCACCATTTGCTGCCGTTCGGCTGTACCAGCAGGAACAGGTTGCCACCGTCTGCCAGCTTGTACGGCTTATCCTTGGGTTTGGCGTTGCGTATGGCGAGGTCAGTAAGGCGCATGATGGTAACTCCGTTTAGGGGTGTCACAGTTACCATCAAAATGACCATCATTTGATGGTAGATTTGTTGAAAAGCCTATGGAGTATAGCGGAAGAGGTTATTTTGTAAAGTATTGTTTTTTCGACCTATTTTGGACTTCTTTGAACCTCTTTGGTTGAGGTTCTGGCTGGGGCGCCAGGATTCGAACCTGGGAATGGCGGTACCAAAAACCGCTGCCTTACCGCTTGGCTACGCCCCAATAAGCCATCCTGACCGTGGGCGGGCAGGGAGTTGGTGATCCGGGCGGGAATCGAACCCGCGACAACCTGATTAAAAGTCAGGTGCTCTACCGACTGAGCTACCGGATCATGGCTAAGACTGCATGCACAAGCTATTGCAATCAGTACTCTATATGCCCGCTGCACTGGCTTGCTTGGCGGCCCCCCGCCTTCTTAAGGAGCGCAAAATAAAGATTATGCGCCCCTGTTTGTCAATATGATATGCATACGGATAGGCAAAAAAGCTTAATGCGGGCTGGTAAAGAGAGAGGTTCAACGGCTATATAGCCTAAATAATATACAATAAAATGTGGATTAGCCGGTGCTTACTGCTTCAGGAAGGGAAGTTGGTCTTCACTGTAGCGGCGCGCCTGGTGAACCATACGCGCGTTTGCTTCCCATACCACTTCTTTCTCGGGGGTCACTTCCAGTACCTGCGTCCCCCAGGTTTCGCTGATCAGCGTATTGCCGTTCGGCAGCCGGTTGGCGGTGCCGGCCCAGGCGGAGGAGAAGGAATTCTTTCCGGTATTTTCATAGGTCCAGACAATTTGTCCGCTGCCCGGATCGAATTCAATAATGCGGCTGAAATTCTTCCCTCCTTCTGTCCTGATGCCTTTATTGTCGAAAACCAGCAGGTCGCCGTTAGGCAGTAATTCAGGATTGTGCTGACCGCGCCAGGGGCCGCGCCAGACCTTAACGGCTTCTTCCTTCTCCACATCGAACAGCACCAGCGAGTCTAGATCGCGCAGAGAAACAATAACCTGCCCGGGCTTCATGTAGGGCGCTTTCAGCGGCACATTTTCGCGTATCAGCAGCGGTCGGTTGCTGTGCAGGACGTCTTTTGCGCCGTTTAAGGTGACGTATTCCTTGTAGGGCGAGCGCGCCAGCGCGTCCAGTAGCGATATTTTTTTAATCAGCTTTCCTTCCGGCGACAGGATGGATAGGTAATCGCGCACAATGGGAAAGCTTTTTACCGGAACGCCCGGGACATTGTCCCAGCTGTATTGATGGGATAATACATAAATTTTGCCTGTCGCTTCATCCACATCCATGTAATGATGCACCGTATCGTCATACCTCCAGAGGACTTTTGAATCCTTGTCGATTTTCACCAGGCCATATCCGAAGGGGAAATCCCCTTCGCAGTCATATATCGCCAGTAGGTCGCCATTAGGATAAAGATACACATCGTGCCAGAATATTCTGTTCTCGGGCAACGGGCTGCTTAAATGCGGCGGATCCGGCCAGGCCGTATAATAGGGCATTGCCCATTGATGGACAGTGCGGCCATCCATATCAAGCAGCACGGCTTCCTTTTTCCAGCCATAGGTCAGTAAAGTATAGCCGGGAAAGGCGCCGGGGCGGTTAATGACCACGGACGGGGGTGCATCTTCCCGCGTCTGTAACGGCTTTTTCGCAATCTCTTGTTTTTCACGCCATGCTTTTATTCCTTCATACGCATTTTTATGCATTGAAACGTATGGCAGGTCGAAAAACATCCCGGCGGAACCGGCGGTCATCCCGATAAAAAGCAGCGCAATAATGAAAAACACAAAGAAAAATATGCGCATGGTAAGGAATGGCGTACCGGTATGGTGCTCAGGATACAGTGATTTACTCTATCACCGCTTTATGTTAACTCTAGCAAAAGGCTAACGTGGAAATCAATGGTCTTTTTGATGAGGGAAAATGTGAAAAAAGAAAAGCCTGTCAGTTGCGCCTTCGGATTTATAATGCTTGCTCTGCCTCTCATAGCCACCGCTCCCGCGCAGGCCTATATCGGCCCCGGCGCGGCGCTGGGACTGGTGGGGTATGCGGTATCGCTTGGCGCCATGGTGGTAATTTCGCTGCTGACCGTGCTGGCCTGGCCGGTGATGGTGATGCTTAAAAAGCGTAAGCAGTCAGCAGCTCCGGCTGCCGAAGTGGCTCCCGTATCTGAAACACTGCCTGCGGAGTTGCCCGCAAAAGACCGCTAGAGGTTGCCCATCGCTTCTTCCGGAACATCCGTCTCCGCGCCGCTGCACCATGCCTCGCGGATAGTGTTGCGGCATTCTGCCCTATGGGAGCGGCTGGGGCGGGCGGAGTCGGCGCTGTTGCGCCCGCGGCTGGAGTTGGTTCCGCTCAGGCAGCCCGTGTTTATCACCGGCCTTGCCCGCGCCGGTAGTACGATTCTGCTGGAATGCCTGCATCGGCACCCGGACGTGGCGACGCACCGCTACCGCGATTACCCGTTTCTTTTCACCCCCTACTGGTGGAACCTTGCCAGCCGCTTCGCGCCGAAAGCGAAGGCCGCGCCCGCCGAGCGCGCGCACGGGGACGGTATTTTCATCACGCCTGACAGCCCCGAGGCGATGGAGGAAATGCTGTGGATGCATTTCTTTCCGCATCTGCATGACCCTGCGCGTGATAACCGGCTGACGGAAGCCGAGGATAATTCCGCCTTCGCCGCTTTCTACCGCGACCATATCCGCAAATTATTATTACTGCATAAGCGCAGCCGCTACGTGGCGAAGAATAATTACCTGCTGGCGCGGCTGGGTTACCTGCATAGGCTGTTTCCGGATATGCGTGTGGTGGTGCCGGTGCGCGACCCGGTGACGCATGTCGCCTCCCTGATGCGCCAGCATGCGCGGTTTAAGGCTTCTGCGGCGCAGGATGCGAAGGTGGTGGAATATTTCCGCGCCAGCGGGCATTTCGAGTTCGGGGCGGACCGCCGCCCGGTGCATCACGGCGATGATGAGCGGCAGGAACATATCCTTTCCGCCTGGCAGGAGGGGCGGGAAGTTGAGGGCTGGGCACATAGCTGGTGCGCCATGTATGAATATTTGCTTCTGCTGCTTTCCCAGAATCCGGCGTTGAAGGAAGCGGTGATGGTGGTGCGCCATGAAGACCTCTGCGCCGATCCGCGCAACATGCTGGCGGATATATTCGCGCATTGCCGCCTGCCTCTGGAGGATGCATTGCTGGCGCAACTGGCGGGCACAATTCGCCCAGAGAAGAAAGAGGGCGGGTTGGCAGACGATGAATGCCGCCTGATCCGGGCAATTACCGGCCCCGTCGCCGGGCGGTATGGATATTAATATGATAATTCAATGCTATAGTTTCGCCGCTGCCTATTGAATTGTCACAGGAATTTCACATTTTTCCCGTGGGCGCGCGCGGGATGCTGTGATAATATTGAATAATAGTAATTATTATTCAATGAGAAGGCTCATCGTATGAGTGATGCGGGCGGTATTAAGTGGGGCAAGATTATCATGGGCGCGGCTGTTGTAACGGCGGCAACGGCTGCATGTGTCTATGTCGGCCCTGAATTAGGAACAGCAATTAATGCGGTAACAGAGTTTATTAAGAATAGGCTTCATGAAACTGGTACTGCAATTGCAGGACTCGGTAGTGGCCTTGATTATACGATAGGCAAAATTGCAGATTTTGGCACTAGCAAACCTATTGCTGCTTATACGGCAGCTGCCGTTACCGGTGGTGCCGCCATGGCGGCCGCAACCAGCTTCGTTGACCGGCTGAACCGTTCCGCAGAGATGGTGGGCATTGATACCGGGCGCGGCAGGTAGTTTGCATGAATGCGCCCCTGCAGCCGGACGAGGTGGCGCGTATCATCGTGCTGGCGCGTGGGCGGATGGAGCAGGGCGGGAATTACTGGTGCTACCTATCGGTCAAGCCGAGCCGGTATAAAACTTTCCAGCAGGCAATTGCGCAATATTACAATATCCAGCATTTCGATCAGGACGGCTTTGGCGAAGTCATCGTAAGCGGCGAAGGGGAGGTGCCCCCGGAAGCGGTGACGCAGCAGGTGGCGACGATTTTCTCCGTGCCCGTGGCGGAACTGTTCTCGCTCACCGACCCCGAGCGGGCGCTGGAAGTCAGGCTCTCGGCGCTGCAGGCGCAGGCAAGCGAATAATCAGAGTCATTCCCTATAAATTACGCCTTTTATCATCGAAAAGATGAGGCCGCCTTTTATGCCGGTGGACTATTCTGCGTTGAGCTAAGCATAGGCATATGGCGCAGCAACTATTCCCATCGTCATCCCCGCCCTGTGCGGGAATCTCAGGCAACCGTATGGAAAGTAAAGATATGGGAAATACTGCTCTGTCTTTAATATGACCTTGAATCCCCGCACAGGGCGGGGATGACGGGGGTAAGAAGGTGCATCCCTTTAACCGCCTTGGGCGGTTCCAATTCCGTCCTCCTGCTTTTCCGGAAGTTTTTGATTATATCTTAGTGCCATTATTAGCATCAGCGCGGCGCGGCGGCGAGTTTGGTTTCCAGCTCGTGCATGTCAATCGGCTTGGTCAGATATTCATCCATCCCGGCCTGCAGGCAGCGCTCGCGGTCTCCCGCCATTGCATGGGCGGTGACGCCGATAATGTAATGGCGGGGAAGAACCCCTTCCTGTTCCAGCGCGCGGATGCGCTGGGTGGTTTCAAACCCGTCCATGCCCTGCATCTGCACGTCCATCATCACCGCCGCGTAAGGCTCCTTTTCATTCTGTACCGCCTCCAGCGCCTGCAGGCCGTTGCGGGCGACGTCATACCGGTATCCCAACGTCTCCAGTAGCAGCCCGGCGACGATGATATTGGCCGGGTAATCCTCCACCAGAAGCACCTTGGGCGAGGCGGCGGGAGTAAACGCAGGATAGGCGAGAGCAGCCGCTGCGTTCGGCGTTGGGGCGGGAGCGTCACGGCGCCGCCCTTTCAGCGTGACATGCAGTGTGAAAATTGAGCCCTCGCCCGCCACGCTCTCGGCGGTGATGCGCCCGCCCATCAGTTTCGCCAGCGACTGGCTGATCGAAAGCCCGAGCCCGGTGCCGCCGAAGCGGCGGGTGATGGAGCTGTCGGCCTGGCTGAACTTATCGAAAATAATCCCCAGCTTGTCTGCGGGGATGCCGATGCCGGTATCGCGCACGGTGATGGCAAGGGTGTGATGCGCCTCATCCTTCTTCTGCGCCTCCACCCGCATGCTCACACCGCCGCTATCGGTGAACTTGACGGCGTTCGAGCAGAGATTGGTAAGAATCTGCTGCAGGCGCGCGCGGTCGCCGATGAATTCCATGTCCTGCACGGCGGCGTCATCCAGCGTCAGCGTCAGCCCGCGCGCGCTGGCCTGCACGTTGGTGACGTCGCTGATTTCCTTCAGCAGCTCACTTAAATCAAACGGTTCCTGCTCCAGCGTGATGCGGTTGGCTTCAATGCGGCTTAAATCCAGTATGTCGTTGATCAGGTGCAGCAGCTGGTCGGCGCTGGATTGCAGCGTCTGCACGATTTCCTTCTGCTTCGGCGTCAGCTGCAT
>CAYPEF010000110.1:0-7155 GCA_964409675.1 uncultured Rickettsiales bacterium
GCCATCGGCCAGCGCATTTATCTCATCCAGGCGCGCCACGAAGGTGGAGAGCAGAGGGCTATCCATCGGCTCGCGCATGCGCGCGATATTTACTTGGGCGAGATGGTATTGCATGCGCTTTATGTAACATGCCGGTGCCACTTCAGCTAACAATTACTCTCCTAAAACCCACGCTTGAACCGGCATGAAGAAATCGTTACCATGCGCGTTTTCTCATTAAGCAATACGAGCGATACCATGGCCGCATACCAGTATATCTATGTCATGAAAGGGCTTAGCAAGGCCTACCCGGGCGGGAAAACCGTGTTTAAGGACATCTGGCTGTCCTTCCTGCCGGGGGTGAAGATCGGCGTGCTGGGGCCGAACGGCGCGGGTAAATCAACCCTGCTTCGCATCATGGCGGGCCGGGATACCGAATTCACCGGCGAGGCATGGGCTGCGGAGGGCGTGAAAATCGGCTATCTGGAGCAGGAGCCGAAGCTCGATGAATCGAAAACCGTATTTGAAAATATCCTTGAAGGGCTTGGCGAGAAAAAAGCGCTGCTCGACCGTTTCAATGACATCGCCCTGCAAATGGCCGAGCCGATGGATGACGATACAATGAACAAGCTCATCGAGGAACAGGGCGAATTGCAGGAAAAGATCGACGCCGCCAACGCGTGGGACATCGAGCGCGAGATTGAAATCGCTATGGATGCGTTGCGCTGCCCGCCCAAGGACGCCGCCGTCACCAAGCTCTCCGGCGGCGAACAGCGCCGCGTGGCACTGTGCAAGCTGCTGCTGGAGCGCCCGGACATGCTGCTGCTGGACGAACCTACCAACCATCTGGACGCCGAATCGGTGGCATGGCTGGAGCATTTTTTAGAGACATACCCCGGCACGGTGGTGATGATCACCCACGACCGTTATTTCCTCGATAACGTCACCGGCTGGATTCTGGAGCTGGACCGCGGCCAGGGCATCCCCTACGAGGGCAATTACACCACCTACCTGGAAGCCAAGCAGAAGCGCATGGAGCAGGAATCGCGCGAAGAAAATTCCCGCCAGAAACAATTGGCTGAGGAATTGGAATGGGTGCGCAAATCCCCCAAGGCACGGCAAGCCAAAAGCAAGGCCCGCCTGAAAGCATACGAGGAACTGCTGAATCAGGACCAGCGCGAACGGGCGACGGGTGCGCAGATCGTCATTCCGCCGGGGCCGCGCCTGGGCAATCTGGTGATCGAGGCTTCACACCTGAACAAGGGCTTCGGCGAGCGGCTGCTGATCGAGGATTTGAGCTTCTCGCTGCCGCCGGGCGGCATCGTCGGCGTCATCGGCCCCAACGGGGCAGGCAAGACCACCCTGTTTAAGAGGATCACCGGCGTGGATACGCGCGATTCCGGCCCGTGCAAAGTCGGTGAATCGGTAGTGCTGGGATATATCGACCAGTCGCGCGACAGCTTGAACGACAAGGCAAGCGTGTGGGAGGAAATCTCCGGCGGCAACGAGGAAATCGAGCTGGGCAAGATCAAGACCAAAAGCCGCGCCTATGTATCGGCCTTCAATTTCAAAGGCTCCGACCAGCAGAAGAAAGTCGGCATGCTCTCGGGCGGCGAGCGCAGCCGCGTGCATCTGGGCAAGATGCTGAAAACCGGCGCCAACGTGATATTGCTCGACGAACCGACGAATGATCTGGACGTGGAAACACTGCGCGCGCTGGAAGAAGCGCTGGAGAATTTCGCCGGCTGCGCGGTGGTGATCAGCCACGACCGCTGGTTCTTAGACCGCATCGCCACCCACATCCTCGCCTTCGAGGGCGATTCCCACGTGGAATGGTTCGAGGGGAATTACGAGGCGTATGAGGCGGATCTGAAGCGGAGACTCGGCGTGGATACGCTGGTGCCGACGAAGGTGAAATACAAGCCGATTTCGCGTAGCTAAATTAACAAGCTTCAGTATAGTGATTATGTTTCCGGAAACGGACTTGCTGACCCTCGCCTTCATGCGGTGGTCACGTTTTTTTAGCTTAGTACTGTATTCTTCAACTCCGCATAATACCCACTAAAATCCGGCTTCGTCGCCTCGAACAGTTCCTCGAAACTGTCGATGACAAAATACGTCTTCTGCAAATCCTCGTAAATATACGGTGTGCGCATGGCCTGCATTACATCCAGATGTACGCGGTTCGGCACATCACTTTCCAGCGCGTAGACGCTTTCCTTGGCGGAGGAGGTGATGCCCGCGCCGTAGATGCGCAAGCCTTCCTTGGTGTTGATCAGGCCGAATTCCACCGTGTACCAGTAGAGGCGGGTTAAATATTTAATGCCGCCCAGGCCCCGCGCCTTCAGCGCGCCCTTACCCCATTCCTGCATGTAATCGGCGAAGATGGGGTTTACCAGCATCGGCACATGGCCGAAGAGGTCGTGAAAAATGTCCGGCTCGGAGAGGTAGTCCATCTGCTCGCGGCTGCGTATCCACCATGTTACCGGAAAACGGCGGGAGGCGAGATGCTCCAGGAAGGTGCTGCCGGGGATCAGCCCCGGCACGGTCACGATCCGCCAGCCGGTGGCGCGCTCCAGCACGTCGCTCACCCGGCGCAAATCGGGGATGCCGCCTTCGGTGAGGAAATCAAGATGGTCGAGCGCATTAAGGTATTCATCGCAGGCGCGGCCCACCAGGAGTTTGCGCTGCCGCTCGGCCAGCGCGTGCCAGACGGCATGGTCGTCGGCTTGGTAAGCGTTCGGGTCGAAATCGAATGTATAATCGGCCCGCATGCCGGGCGGATGTTCTTCAAAGCGCATCATGGGCGATACCTTTTTAGAAACTATAGCATAAAAGCATCAAAAAAGATACGGGCGCCCTTCCCCCTACAAGGGGGAGGGAATTATAGTTACACCCTCCTCGCCAGCGTCAGCACGTTGACCTCCGCTGCGTGGGCGTTGTGCAGTGCTTTGGTGCAGTGCAGCAAGGTGGTGCCGGTAGTCATCACGTCATCGATCAGCAGGATGCGCTTTGCACGCAGGATTTCCGCATGGCGAGGAGAGGAGGTAAAGGCGTTTTTGAGGTTTTTCTGACGTTCTTTGCGGCTGAGGCCCGTTTGCGGCGTGGTGGCGCGCACACGGACCAGCGCGTCCATGCACACCGGAAGGCCGCATATGCGCCCCAGCGCACGCGCAAGCAGGGCGGACTGGTTATAGCGGCGCGTCAGAAAGCGGCGGCGGTGCAGCGGCACCGGCACGATCAGGTCGGCACGCGCCAGCAATTCCGCGCCGGCCTGCGCCATCCACAAGGCGTAAGCGCGGGCAAGCTGCTGCTGGTCGTGGTATTTGAGCGCCATTACCAGCCGGCGGCTGGCATCATCGTAGCGTAGCGCCGCGCGGGCCTGGGCGTAGAGCGGAGGGGTGCGGATGCATTCGGCGCAGATCGCCCCCTCCCCCAGCGTATAGGCGAACGGCAGGCCGCAGCGGATGCAATAAGGCGGGGCAATGAAACCGATGGCAGGCCAGCACTGCGCGCACAATACACCGAAACGGCTGACAAACGCCTCGCACAGCAGGCATTGCGGCGGAAACAGCAGGTCAAGCGCTTTTTCCACGATCATACCGCCTCCCGCAACGCTGGAATTTACCTGAGGAAAGCGTATAACAGGCGGTGATGCTTTGGAAAACGCTTTCATCATGACGCCTCCCCTTCTTTTCGACCGCGCGCTGGTGCGCAAACGGCGCGACCGCGCGGCGGGCGCTTACGTAAACTATGATTTCCTTTGCGTGGAAATGGCGCAGATGCTGGAAGACAGCCTCTCCTTCGTGGCGCGGCAGTTTACACGCGCACTGTTGATCGGCTGCGGGCATGCGGATTTTGGCACGCGGCTGGTGGAGAGCGGCAAGGTGCACGAGCTGGTGCAGGCGGATATCTCCGCCGCCATGCTTGCGCGCCATGCGGGTGCGCGCGTGGCATGCGACGAGGAAGCCCTACCCTTCGCGCTCGGCAGTTTCGATGCTGTACTCTGCCTCGGCACGCTGCACTGGGTGAACGACGTGCCGGGGATGCTGGCACAAATCCACCATGTGTTGCAGCCGGACGGGCTGCTGATGGCCGTCTTTCCCGGCGGAGATTCGCTGCATGAGCTGAAGCATTCTATGACGCAAGGCTCCATCGCCCGCGAGGGCGGCCTGTCGCCGCGCTTCTCGCCGATGATTGACGTGCGCGACGCAGGCGCACTGCTACAGCGGGCCGGCTTCGCCCTGCCGGTGGCTGATAGCACGCAAGTGCAGGTGAGCTACCCGGACGCGCTGGCGTTATTGCGGGATTTGCGCGGCATGGGCGAGGCCAACGCACTGATCGAACGCCCGCGCGCGCCGCTGAAGCGCGGCACGCTGGCCGCATGGCTGGAATATTACCATTTCCATTACGCCGACGCCGAGCAGCGCCTGCCCGCCACTTTCGACCTCATCACCATGACCGGCTGGAAACCCCACGCCAGCCAGCAACAACCGGCCCGTAGGGGCAGCGGGCAGGTGAGTTTGAATACGGTGCTTTCCTAAGAAATTATATATTCATTCCCAAAAATTATCCTCTTCGTCATTCCCCGAATCGCGCAGCGATTATAGGGGAATCCAGCCGAGGGTGCGGCATGGATCGCCCTATCATGTTGCCAGTGCAACATTCGGGCGATGACGAATTGTTATTTTGAATGGCTATAATTGTCGTTTCAGCTTTGCCACCAGTTCGGCGTCGGCTTCGATCATGGGAAGCGTGTGCATGTGCGCAGGGTGTACCCATTGCAGGTCGGTGTGTTCGTGCGGGTGGGGAGTGCCATGCCAGCTTCGGCAGAGATAGACCGGCATCAGCAGGTGGAATTCGGGATAGGCGTGGGAGAGGAAGGTGAAGGGCTCGAAATCGCTGGCCTCGATGCCGAGTTCCTCGCGCAGCTCCCGCGCGAGCGCCGCTTCGGGGGTTTCGCCCGCATCCACCTTGCCGCCGGGGAATTCATATTTCCCGGCCAGCATCTTGCCCGGCGGGCGCTGCGCCAGCAGCACTTCGCCTTTGTCATTGACCAGCGCGCATGCGACGACGAGAAGAATGCTCATAAGCATCCCTCTCCGTCATGCCCGCCTTGTGCGGGCATCTCAAACCACGCAAAGACAGAAGCAGCATCCCCCGCATCCTTTGCTTTCATTGCAGATGCCCAAGATCCCCGCACAAGGCGGGGATGACGAAGGAGGGAAATTGCATAACTCATGGCGGTTGTGATGATAGATGGACAAAGCACTGACATAACAAACCATTACTGCAGGCGTGGCGAGATGCCGGAAAAATTGAGGTGTTTGTAGGTGAAGGTTTTCGGCTCGGCCAGCAGCTTGGCTGTGTGGGTGGCGGCCCAGTCGGAGCGGTAGAGCAAGTCGCCGGGGCGAGGCTGGGCGAGGGTGAAATCGATGGAATAATTATCGGTGATCGGGCCGGGAAGCTTGACATTGCGGGCGTAGTGCAGCCCGTCCTTCGCGCCGATATGCGGCGAGAGCAGGTAATCCACGCGCTTGCCGGTGTCATCGCTGACGATATGCGCCGTCACCTGCAGGCCGGGGACGAAGCCGGTCAGCGCATTCCCTTCCCAGCGAACGATACCCAACAGGAGAATATCCGATTGCTTGGGGGTAAGGACGATCTTCTCAGGTAAAATAGTATCCGGTGCTTCGGCGCGGAATTCGGCGCTGATGTCCGGCTGCACCTGCTCTTTGCCCAGCGGCATCACATTCTCCGCCGCCCCTGCCGGGAGCGCAGCGAGTGCAAAAGCAAGGGCAAGCAGGTATTTCATGTCCGGTAGCTGCCGTTGATGTCGATATAGCCGTGCGTCAGGTCGCAGGTCCACACAGTGGCGGAGCCGTGTGCGATGCCGACATCGACGGCAATGTGAATTTCCTGCCCTTTCATGTGCGGCACGATCATTTCCTCGCGGTAATCCGGGTTGCGCTCGCCCTGCCGGGCGATGGTGACGCCTCCGATAGCAATAGTGAGCTTGTCGCGGTCGGCCCGTTCGCCGCTTTTGCCGACGGCCATCACCACGCGGCCCCAGTTGGCGTCCTCGCCGGCAATGGCTGTTTTCACCAATGGGGAGTTAGCGATGGATAGGCCGATCTTACGCGCTGCCGCGTCCGACTCAGCGCCGCTAATGTCAATAGTGACGAACTTGCTCGCCCCCTCGCCGTCTTTTACCACTAATTGCGCCAGCTCGGTGAGCAGCGATTCCAGCGCGCGGCGGAACTCGGTGAGTGCGCCGTCAGCGGCATGTTGCGGCGCAGCATTGCCGGCCTTGCCGGTGGCGAATAGTAAGAGTGTATCGCTGGTGGAGGTGTCGCCGTCCACGGTGATACAGTTGAAGGAGCGGGCGTTGGCTTCGCTTAAGGCAATTTGCAGGATATCGGCGGGAATGTTCGCATCGGTAAAGACGAAGGCGAGCATGGTGGCCATGTCCGGCGCGATCATGCCGGAGCCTTTCGCAATGCCGTTTAAGGTTACTTTCACGCCATTGATGATGGAGTGACGGGTGGCCAGCTTGGGATAGGTGTCGGTGGTGAGGATGGCGGCAGCGGCGTCCGCCCACGCATCTTCCTTTAGGGCAGCTTTCAATGCGGGGAGCGCGTCGGTGATGCGCTGGTCGGGCAGTTTCTCGCCGATGACGCCAGTGGAAGCCATGAAAAAAGCCTGCTCGTGGCAGCCTGCCAGCGCGCTGGCGGCGTTTTGCACGCGGTCCACGCTCGCTTCGCCCGCCTTGCCGGTGAAGGCGTTGGAATTGCCGGAATTCACTACCAGCACCCGCCCCTCGCCCGCTTTCAAATGCGCGCGGCAGCGCTCCACCGGCGCGGAAGCGGTGAGCGAGGTGGTGAGCACCCCCGCCACCGTGGTGCCGGGGGTGCATTCCACGTACAGCAGGTCGGGCCGGTCTTTATAGCGGATGCCGCAATTGCCCACGCTCAGGCGCACGCCTGCCAGCGGCGGGAGGACGGGGTAGTTGGTGGGAGCGAGGGGGGAGCGTTTCATAGAAAAGGCTGCTTATTCATTCATAATTCCCCTCCCCCTGGAGGGGGGAGGATAGCAATCCTTAGCGCATGCGCTTAGGATTACTTGGAGGGGGTGAAAGCCTGTCAGTATTACTGCACCGCTGTCACCCTCACCCAG
>CAYPEF010000111.1:0-7118 GCA_964409675.1 uncultured Rickettsiales bacterium
AGCTATTATATTTGCTTAGTACTAACTATCAACGCTCAAAATTGGTGGCAATCAATCACCGAAATTTAGAACCACAGCCAAGTCTTTGACTGGAGCGGACTCGAACCATTTTTCAAATGGCAACTTCCTAAATGGTGCCCGCGGCCGGAGTCGAACCGGCACAATCGTGAAGATCGAGGGATTTTAAGTCCCTTGCGTCTACCAATTCCGCCACGCGGGCACATTATGTAAATTTTTCAGAAGGGAGGCGCTTGCGCCGTTCGGCAAAGTCCGGCGTGCGCCGGCCATTTTTTTGCATGTCCTCCCGCTCTTTCCGATTGCGTATATCAGCAACGCGGTGTAATTATCCAGTGATTTATCGCTTGCCACCATAAACGGATATAAAAGAGGGATTTTTTATGCAAAAACGGCTCGGCGCCCTGACGGCTATCGCATTCGCTGCCATCGCGGTTTCCAACGCGCAAGCGCAGGAAAACGAGCGCTGGCCGCGCTGGTATCTGGGCCTGAGCGGTTCGCTGACCTTCCTGAATGATTCCGACGTGCGCGGCGCCAGCTCAGGCAAGCAGGATTACAACTCCACCGGCGGCGGGGTGAATTTCTCGCTGGGTTACATGCCCCCGCTGGGCGGCGGCATGCTGGGCAATTTCCGCATTGAAGCCGAAGGCGGCTATCATACCGTCGGGCTGGACAGCTATGTGCTGAACGGAACTCCCGGCACTTCCTCTGGGCGTACCTCAGCCTGGAGCTATATGGGCAATCTGTATTATGACTTCCGCAACGCTTCCCGCTGGACGCCGTATATGGGCGCCGGTGCGGGTGGTGCTGATGTGAAGCTTTCCAAAACCAGCGGCCTTGGCAACACCAGCGATCATGACAATGTATTCGCTTACCAGTTCATGGCCGGTCTGTCTTATGCGCCGCAAAGCATTCCGCTGACCGAATGGAATCTCGGCTACCGGTATTTCGCCACGCAGAATCCCGAGTTTGCCACTGCCACCGGCCCGATCAAGCTGACGGACTACAATGCGCACAATGTGGAAGTGGGCGCAAAATTCCGCTTCTAATTGTTGCTGATTCCATTGCAAAAAAGCCGCCATTCACCAAATGGCGGCTTTTTTATTGGGCTGATCAGCCTCGCAGCGCCGCTTCGGCTGCGGCCAGGCCCTGCGCATCGCCCACATGCAGCCACTTTCCATCATGCGCAACGGCGCGGATGCGGCGCAAGTCGCGGTTATAGAGAAGATTGAGCGAAAAGGCCCCGCCGGGGCAATTCTTGAACAAGCGGGGATGCAGGATTTGTACGCCGGTGAACACGTAAGGAGCGAAAGCTGCATCGCCGCGGCGCTCGATATGGCCGTTTGCATGAAGGAAGAAATCACCCGGCCCGTCATACCCCAGCGCCGTTTCGCGCGGGTGGAGCAGGAGGAGCGCATCCATGGCTGCGTCATTCCATGCGTTTCGCAGCAGGGCGAAGGGATGGCCCGCCGGGCCGCTTAGCGTGATGGCGTCGCTGTTGAGCGAGAAAAATGGCGCATCGCCGATCAGCGGCAGGGCCTGCGCAATGCCGCCGCCTGTCTCCAGCGGCGCTTCTTCGCGCGAGATGGTGATGATGGGGGTGGTGCGCCGGTGCAAATGGGCTTCGAGCATATCTGCCAAATAGCTGGTGTTGACAACGCAGCTTTCAATGCCGCCGCCCTGCACGAAATCCAGCGCGTAATCGATCAGCGGTTTTTCCAATACTGGCACCAGCGGTTTGGGCATGCGCTCGGTCAGGGGGCGCATGCGCAGGCCAAGCCCGGCGGCCAGCACCATGGCGCGCTCAGGCATGCGCTAACTGCTCGCCCCGCGCGGAGGCCGGGATATGCTGGTCCATCCAGTCTTTCAGCGGCTTCAGGTGCGGAGCATCCAGATCCCCCTGCAAATAGCTCCATACGCGCGGCAGCAGCGGCAAGTAATGCCGCTTGCCGTCGCGCATCCACAGGCGCACGAAGATGCCGATGATCTTGCAATTGCGCTGCGCCCCGAGCAGCGCATAGCGCGTGCGCAGGGAAGTGGCGTCGCAGCCGGTCTGGGTGATATATTCCTGTAGCATGGCTCCAGCTAGCGCGGGCGGCACGTCGCGCCGCGCATCTTCCAGCAGCGAAACCAGATCATAGGCGGGATCGCCCCACACGGCGTCCTGGAAATCGAGCAGGCCGATTTTCTGCAGGCCTGCCCGCCCGTCCAGCCACATCAGGTTGCTGGCGTGGAAATCGCGGTGGACGAAATGATCTTCGGCCAGTTCGGCATCATCCAGCAATTGCTCCCACAGATTCAAATATTCGCCGCGCAAAGCGCCTGCGGCCTCCTTGCCGAGCGCGGCTGGCATATACCAGTCGCTGAACAGGCTGGCTTCCTGCATCAGCAGGGCGCGGTCATAGGCCTGGAGATGCAGGGTGCTGTGGGTGCGCATCAGCTCCGGCGCGGTATGCCACTGCGCCAGCAGGGCGATGGCGGGGCGGTAGAGCGACTCCTCCGATATACCGGCGGCTGCATCGTTTAGCAGCAGGGTGAATAAATCGTCGCCTAAATCTTCCAGCAGCAGGAAGCCGTGATCTACATCCTCGGCAAGAATGTGTGGAGCGCTGTATCCGCACTGGCGGAGAAATCGCGCGAT
The DNA here is from genome assembly GCA_964409675.1 of uncultured Rickettsiales bacterium. Classification (GTDB taxonomy): domain Bacteria; phylum Pseudomonadota; class Alphaproteobacteria; order Rickettsiales; family SXRF01; genus CAYMDD01. The sequence continues at coordinate 2,657 of CAYPEF010000111.1, forward strand.
CTCCAGGTAGGGCCGCACCTTTTCCTTCTCCGGCGGCGCATCCATCAGCATGGCCTGCTGGTGCCCAAGCTGTACGCGGATATAATGGCGGAAGGAGGCGTCGCCGGCGAGCGGGTGCAGGGCGGCGCCTTCCCAACCGGCATTATCGAGAAAATGTCGCATGCGCTGTTCCCGGCTGGCGGGAGCGTTTGAAAGCGGCGAGGCGGCGGCGAGGGTGGTATTCATACATCCATCAGTGAAGTTAATTTTTTATACCATGCGTCGGGTGCGCTCACCATCACAAAACGCTCCTGCTCACTCTTGCCGGGGCGGATATGCACCTCCAGCCGGTCTTTGGGGAGCAGGGTGTCCGCGATCTGCGGCCATTCGATCAGCGCGATGCCGTCTTCCAGCGCGTCTTCAATGCCGAGCTCGTGCAGTTCATCCGCATGTTCAATACGGTAGAGGTCGAAATGCCACAATGTCAGTTGACTGGCTTGTAGAGGGTAGCTTTGCGCCAGCGTGAAGGTGGGGCTGGTGACTTCCACTTCCCCGGCCAGCGCCTGAATAAACCCGCGGGCGAACACGGTTTTCCCCGCGCCCAGATCGCCGGTGAGGGCGATGCAGTCATGCCGGGCGCAGGCGTGGGCGAGGCGGGCGGCCAGCGCGGCGGTTTCCTCCGCCGAAGCCGTGGCGAACTCCAGCGGCGCAGGCATGCCTATTCGCGCTCCTCAATCCATGCCTGCTGGATGGCTTCGAGGATTTTCTCGTTACAGCCGTCGGGGCTGCCGTTAAAATCAGGCAACTCCATGATCCAGCGCCGTAAATCGGTAAAGCGAAGGTTAATATTGTCCTGATCGGGGTGTAATTCCTCCAGGGAAATGGCGATTTCCTGAATATCCGTCCAGCGCATGGGCACCCCGTTAACCAAGCTTTAAAAATGATTGCGTACAGTGAGTGCTGATAATCTATAGCCTCTGGCTGGAATTTCAACTCTATTACGGAAGTACAAGGTTTATGTCGGTCGATAAAAACATGCCGATACTGATCGTGGATGATTATAATACCATGCGGCGTATCGTGAAGAATCTCCTCAAGCAACTCGGCTTTGACAATACCGACGAAGCCGCCGACGGAACCGAGGCGCTCACCAAGTTGCGCGCCAAGCCATTCTCGCTGGTGATCTCCGACTGGAACATGCAGCCGATGACCGGGCTGGACCTGCTCAAGCAGGTGCGCGCCGACGCGCAGCTGAAAAACCTGCCGTTCATCATGGTCACCGCCGAGAGCAAGCCGGAGAACGTGATGGTGGCGAAACAGGCCGGTGTCAGCAATTACATCGTCAAGCCGTTTAACGCGGAAACGCTGAAGACCAAGCTCACCAGCGTGATCGGTGCGTTCTAACCCGGTTTAATGCATCCCAGCCCGGAGACGTTTATATGAGTACGCAGGCGAAGATTGGTAATTCACTCCTCAAAAGCCTCATTCAGCTGCGCGAGCAGAAGGGCCAGCTGAGCATTGAGGACGTGGGAGAGATGTTCGAAAAAATGGCCACTTCCATGCATCATGGCCCGGACGACCCGCTGGATAATTTCCTGCGCGTGGAAATCCAGCGCCTGGCCGAGTATATTGAAAGCGCCAAGAACGAGCTGATGCAGATGGCGCCGGAAGAAGGTGAGGGCGCAGGCATTACCGGCGCGTCGGAGCATCTGCACGCCGTGATCAAATCCACCGAGGAAGCCAGCAACGCCATCATGGACGCGGCGGACGCCATCCAGGCGGCGGTAGCCGGCATGGGCGGCGAGGCTGAGCAGAAAATCATGGACGCCACCAACCAGATTTATGAAGCCTGCAATTTCCAGGATCTGGCAGGCCAGCGCATTACCAAGGTGATGACGCTGCTTAGCCATATCGACGAGCGTGTCAGTCGCCTGACCGGCCTGTTCAGCCGCGCTCCGGGCGCGGATGCGGAAGGCGCGGATGCGCAGGCAAAACCGTCAGCCACCGTCATCACCGGCGATTTCGACCAGAAAAGCCTGCTGAACGGCCCGCAACTCCCCGGCTCCGCGCCGACGCAGGCGGATATCGACGCGCTGTTTTCCGGGCTGAACTAGTTTTTCTCAGCCCCATGCATCTGGCCGTTTCGCGCGGATGCGCGGCCAATCATCCATTTGCATACAGCAAGCAGCGTCGCCAGCGCCAGCATCGCGCCGATGAAGGGCAGCGATACCAGTTCATGCAATGAATCGATCTCCAGCAGGCGCGTGCCCAGCCAGGCATGAAAGGCGATGATCGGCAAATTGCCAATAACGGTTGCGGCGATAAAGGTGCGCAGGCGAATCGGCAGCACCCCTGCCATCAAATTAACGGCGGCGGCGGGAAAGAGCGGCGTCAGGCGCACCAGAAGCAGGTAGAACCAGCCGTCCTTGTTCATCAGCGCATGCAGCCGCGCGATTTCCTGCGCGTACAGCCGCGCGATGCGCCGGTAGAGAAAATGCCGCGACAGTAAAAACGCCAGCACCGCGCCGGTAATATTGCCGGCGGAGGCGATGGCGATGCCCCCAATAGGGCCGTATATCGCGCCGGCGGCCAGCAGCATCACCGCGGCGGCGGGAATGAAAAGCCCCACGATCATGATATGCAGCAGCATGAAACATACGGTGAAAGAATACGGGTGCGCCATAAACACCTCGTCAATCTCCGCCCAGGCCGAGCGCAGCCACATAAATGCCGTTTCCTGCCCGGCATTAAGCAGGCCGAACACGGCCAGCGCCGCCAGCAATAACAGAATAAGCGGCATTTTCCGGCGCATGGCACTGCTTCGTATCGCCATATACTCTTTTTATGCGGGATTCTATAGGATGGTTAATGAAAATTCATGAGACGCTGCAATGGACATCCAACATCCACCAATCAAGGTAAATAAGCAAGGAGGTTTGCGGCGCGTCGGGCTGGAGATCGAGTATAGCGGCGTGCCGCTGGAAGAAAGCGCCGAAATCATTGCCGCCACGTTCGGCGGGAAGCCGGAGGAAGTCACCCGCAGCCATTTCAAAGTGGAAACACCTGAATATGGCGAATTCGCCGTGAAGCTGGATGTCTCGTTCATGCAGCGCCTGTCCGAGGAGGCGGCTCAGAAGCGACGCGAGAATCAGGGCGAACCGAGTTTTGAGATCATGGCGGAATCGGTGCTGGGTACCATCGTCTCTACCTGGATGCCCAATGAAATCGTCACGCCGCCTTTGCCCGTTGATCGCATTGGCGACATGCAGAAAATCTGCGCCGAGCTGGCAAGGCGCGGCGGCAAGGGCACCGGCGCGTCGCCGGTTTATGCGTTCGGCATGCACATCAACCCTGAAATGCCCGACATCGCGCCGAGCCGCCTGCGCGATTACATCGCCGCGTTCATCCTCTTGCAGGAATGGCTGAAGCAGCGCACGCAGATGGACCTGACGCGCCAGTTCACCACTTACGCGCGCCTGTTCGCCAATGATTATGCGCAAATAATGCTTTATCCCGGCTATGCGCCGGATTTCGATACGCTGGTGGATGATTATCTGCTCTATAACCCCACCCGCAACCGCGCGCTCGACATGCTGCCCATGTTCGCGTGGTTCGACGAAGAGAAAATCCAGATCAAAGTTGGCGACGCCCGTGTGCGCAAGCGCCCCACCTTCCACTACCGACTTCCCAACTGCGACCTTGACATGCCCGCCTGGTCGATAGCGCGGGAATGGGATCTCTGGCTGGAAGTGGAGAAGCTGGCCGAAGACGCCGATAAGCTGCGCCGCATGTCGGCAGCCTATCTTTCCTGGTACGATTCGGCATTGGAGCGCATGCTCGGCAGCTGGGCGGAGCAGACGAACCCGTGGATCGCCGCATGAAAGGCGGGGAGGGGCGGCGGCGTCCCCTGATCGGCGTGACCGGGCCCGATGATAATCACCGCATCAGCTGGGCGTGCATTGCGCTGAATCTGCGAATGTCCGGCGCACGAATGGTGCGCCTGACGCCGCGCGCGCCACACCACTTCCTCGAAATCGACGGCCTGATCATCTCCGGCGGCAAGGACATCGACCCGGTATTCTACGGCAAGGAGAAAAAGGAACATTATATTTATGACCACCCGCGCGACGCGCTGGAAATGGCCTGGGTCCACCATGCGCTCAAATGCCGCATGCCGATGCTCGGCATCTGCCGGGGCATGCAGATGATCAATGTCTGCTTAAACGGCACGCTCTACACCGACATCAAACTGGTATGCGAAAAAGCCGCCTATCCCAACACTATCTGGAGCAAGGTCTTTGCCCGCAAGCCGGTGGTGGTGAAAGACGGCACTTTAACTTACCGGCTGATGGGGCGACAGGCGGTAATGGTCAACAGCCTGCACAAGCAATCGCTCGATAAAATCGGCGAGGGGCTGGAGCTGACCGCCTGGGAGCATAACGGCATCGTGCAGGCGGTGGAGGGCAGGGACATGCCCTTCCTG
>CAYPEF010000112.1:0-7065 GCA_964409675.1 uncultured Rickettsiales bacterium
CCGCCTGCCACGGGGAACGGGTGAAGCGGCAGGTAACAGCGTCGCAGGCCCAAGCGTTGAACACAAAACCTCGCGCCCGTCCACCTTCCAAAGGCCATGGCCTTCTCTCTCCTACTCCCCCCGCCTGCGGGGGGATTTAGGGGGAAATACGCATTATCAACAAATGCAGGGGGATTATATCTTCCTATGCCGGTGCAGTGATTCCTATTTCGCCCCCCGAGCAAGCGGTGAGATTCCTCCTCCCTGCCTCCCCCGCAAGCGGGGGAGGTGAAAGTACACCCTCCCTGCGCCCGCAGGCATGAGGGACATTCGCGTTTCCCTATTTCTGCTTCCAGCTGCCGCCGGCATCCTGATAGTAACTTCCCGGCTCCAGCTGCTGGGCAATCTGGCCGCTGGCGAGTTTGGCCACCACGTCGACCGGCTGGCCGTTGCCTTGGGAAATTTTCGCGTATTCGGCGCGGCGCTTGGCGTTGACGTCCGCCACCAGCTGCTGCACGTCCGGCGTGCTGGCGCGGGCGATGGCGTAGCCATTATTGCCTTCGCCGACCTGGCCGGAGATGCGTGCCTGCTGCAGGCTTAAAGCGAAGGCGGGCAGAGCAAGCAGGCTCAGCAGCGCGGCAAGGGCAATGGGGCGAAAAGGTGAGTTTTTCATATCGTATTCCTTAGAAAATATCCGGGTTCTTGGCGATGGCCTGCTGCACGTCCTTCTCGATTTCCACTTTAATGTGGTGCTCTATATTGACGTTGAGATTAATCTCAATCGGCTTATCGGGCGTCTGCACCTGCACGGTGGGGGAGCAGGCGGCGAGGAAGGGCAGCAGGGCAAGCGCGTATCTCATTTCGTTTCCTTCGCGTTCAGTAATTGCTTCGGGTCGCTCAGCGGCAGCAGGCTTTGCTTCAGCAGCGGCAGCAGATCGCCGGTCAGGTTCACGGTGAGCTTCACGCGCTTGCCGTCCCAGGCGTCGGGGCTGAAGCCTTCTACCGTCATCTTCGCCGAGGGGTTATTCTCTGCGTCCGATGATACATGAATTTTCAAGGCAGAATAATGAAAATTCTGTAATGCGCGCTTCACCATGTCCAACTGGTCATTGCCGCCGGCGGGCAGTGCGTCGCCGGAAAGGGCAATCACGCCTTCGCCTTCGGCGCTTGCTTCACCGTCTTCCAGCCGGATGATATTGCCCGGCAGGATGCGCAACGGAAACAGACCGCTGATGCTGCCGGTACCGCTGATCTTGCCCTCGCCAATCATGGTAAATAATTCCGCCAGACCGACATGGCTGACCTGTACCGGTAAGGCAATCTCGCCGCCGCTGAGCGGAATCCGCGCCGACTCCACCGCCACCGTGCCGCCCGCCCAAGGGAAGGAAAGGCCGCGCAGGTTTACTGCGCCTTTGCCGGGTGCATCCAACGGTGCATTCAGTGAAAAACCACCAACCCATGCCTTGGCGGCATCCGCCAGCGTCCCTTGCGCGGTAAGCGCGGAAGCATTGGCACTGAAGCGGGAGGCGAGGGTAAGCGGCGGCACCGGCTGCGGCAGGCCGCTTGCCGCCAGGGCTTGCGCCTTGAGCGTACCTTGCCAGCCTTTCTCCTCTAGTTGCGCTGCAAAAGAAATCGGGCCGCTGGTAAGTCCATACGGCTTGGCGTCCAGCCGCAAGGATGGGCTGGCAATGGCAAGTACGGGCGCGTCTTTTGCGGTGAATTCCAGCGTAAAGGGTAGCGTAAGCGTAGCGCCGGTCATATCTACATTGAGCATTCCGCCGGTGAGGGTGATATGCTCCGGCAGCAGCGCTTTCAGCGTTTCCGCATCGAAAGCCGGGAAGGGCTCGCCGCTGGCAGGTGCATCCATCCGCGCCTCCAGCCCGCCGATCTGCCAGCGCCCGGCGGTCTGGTAGATATGCACCGTAACGCCTTCCAGCGAAAGCGCATCAATCTTCTTATCCGCCAGCCCGGACAGGCGGTAACGCACCACCGCGCGGCCAATGGTGAACGCATGTTCCTTGCCAATGCTGATCTGGCTCAGCACGGCCTCCTGCTCATTCAGCGTCTCTACCCGTAGGGACGTCACCTCCAGCCCTTGCGCCTGAAGCGCGGCGGTGATGCGTGCGGCAGCAGCACTCTGGTAGGGCAGGTGCGGCCAGAGCAGCGCCAGTGCCGCCAGCACCAGTATCAGCACGGTGAGGAAGAGGCTTACGCGGAGCAAATGCTTTCGTTTTTCCATCTGCATCCGATAGCACGGCTGGCATTAAACCGATAGGGGGAAGGCTTTCGGAACCAGTTGAAAACGGCATGATTTAGGATTAAGAAGAAACCATTCATCTCCCCCTATATATTCACCGAAAGGATACGGTATGAAACAGCGCGTTGCCCTCGGGTATCTGGCGGCCTGTTTTCTGCTGACCACCACGGCGCACGCGGCGTTTGATTCCGTCACGGCAGCGCAGGCGAAGGATCTGCGCATCATCCGCATTACCCCGGAAGGGGAGGACGTGCCGGCGGGCAAGCAGATCGTCATCCAGTTCAACCGCCCGGTGGTGCCGATTGGGAAAATGGAGCGCTCTAGCGCTGAAATCCCAGTGAAAATCATGCCGGAGCTGCCTTGCGAATGGCGCTGGATCAACACCAGCGCGCTGGCCTGCAACCTGCCGGACAAGCAGCCCTTGCAGGAAGCCACTAAATACACGCTGGACATGACCCCCGGCCTTGCCGCCGAGGATGGGGCGAAAATCCCGGAAGCCTATCATCACCAGTTCATCACCGAGCGCCCAGGCGTGCGCTACAAGGAATTCCGCCAGTGGAAATCCCCCGGCCTGCCGGTGCTGCGCCTGACATTTAACCAGCCGGTCAGCCAGGAATCGGTGGAGGAGCATCTCTACCTCGCCGTGGGTGATGACGGCAAGCGCACCACCCTCAAAGCCAGCCCCGACCCTAATGACAGCACGCCGCCAGAATTCATCCCGGTGCCGGGCGAGAATTACGCGCTGAAATTCCCCAAGCAGAAACCGCAGAAAAGCGACGACCAGGCGCGCAAGTCTAATGGCGTCGAAGCCCGCCGCGTCTGGCTGGTGGAGCCGGTGCGCGAGCTGCCGCTCGATACCCATGCAGTGCTGAAAGTGGAAGCAGGCCTTGCCTCTGCGCTCGGCCCGGAGAAGGGCGTGGCGAAAGAAGATGTGGTGGCGTTTGACACCTACCCTGCCTTCACCTTCCTTGGCATTCGCTGCGGCGATAATAATGGAAATGAACTCTCCATCGCTGCGCCGGAAGACACAGGCAACGGCAAATGCAACCCAATGAGTCCGGTTTACCTCACCTTCAGCGCGCCGGTAGAGCGGGTGGACGTGGGCAGGAGCATGCGCTTTACTCCTGACATCAAGGGCTGGTTCAAGCAGCCGGAGGCCGAAGAAGGCGACGCACCGGAGGAGGGCGAAGCTGTTGAATCGCACATCTCCTACCAGCTGCAGCGCCCGCATGAGAAGGGAAAAACCTATGAAGTCTGGCTGCCGGCGGGGCTGAAGGCGGCGCAGGAATACCATATGGCTTCCCGCGCGGCGGAGATGAATTTCTTCGAGCGGCTCTTGCACTGGTTCACCTCGCTCTTCGGCAAGACCAACCCGGTTGAACTGCAGGACGTATTTGGGCGTGAGTTGAATAAGCCCATTTCGCTGAGCTTCGCCACCGACCACCGCATTCCCAATTTCGAGCTGGTGCATAACGACGCGGTGATCGAGAAAAACACCGATAGCGAAGTGCCGTTGTATGTGAATAACCTGGAGAATTTCAGCCTCGCCTACCGCCGCCTGACGCTCGCGGGCGCGGATAGCGGCAGCGTCACCACGCCGGTGGCCAAGGTGCCGGACATCCAGTTCGCCGTGCCGCTGGGCGTGCGCCAGATGCTTGGCGGCAAGTCCGGCGCGTTGTACGGCCATCTTGCCACTGAGCCGTATGTCAGGGACAAAAATGATAATGTTCGCCGTATATTTGCACAGGTGACGCCGTGGCAGGTGCATCTGAAACTGGGCCATTTCAACAGCATTGCCTGGGTGACCGACCTTGCTACCGGCGCATTGGTGGAAGGCGCGAAAGTCAGCATTTATAAAGATACGCTCACCAGCCTTTCCGCCACCGCCAGGCCGAATGCGGAAGCAGTAACGGATAAAAACGGCGTCGCTGCGCTGCCCGGCACCGACACGCTCGACCCTGCCATCGACTATACTGGCTATAACCGTTATGAAGACAGCGCCGAGCGCTATTTCCTGCGCGTCTCCAAAGGCGAGGACATGGCGCTGCTGCCGCTCTCCTACGCCTATATGATCGACTCCTACCGCTCCTCGGGCAGCGAATATATCTACCCCAGCAATGAAAAGCGCTTCGGCCACATGCAGGCCTGGGGCACCACCGCGCAGGGCATCTATCGCGCCGGGGATACGATTCAGTACAAGATTTACGTGCGCAACCAGAACGTAAACGGCTTCACTCCGCCGCCGCTTACCGGCTATTCGCTCAAAATCACCGATCCCACCGGCAAGGATGTCTATACGCAGGAGAATATCACCCTCTCCGCCTTCGGCGGCATTGCCGGGGAATTTGCCGTGCCGAAGGAAGGCGCAGTCGGCTGGTATCAGTTCACGCTCACTGCCAACCCGGACGGCGCGCCCGAGCCGCGCATGCTGGAGCCGATGCGCGTGCTGGTCAGCGATTTCACCCCCGCGCCGTTCCGCGTATCCGGACAGATCAGCGGCGATTTATTCCATGCCGGCGAGCAGGTGCAGGTAACCACCCGCGCCGAGCTGCATTCCGGCGGTGCATACGGGGAGGCCGCAGCGCGCGTCACCGCCATGCTGCAAAGCCTGCCCTTTACCTCTAAGCACCCGCTGGCACAGGGCTTTCGGTTCGATTCCTTTACCGATGCTTCCTCGCAGCAGATTTTCCAGCAGACCGCGCAGCTTAATGACAAGGGCGAGCTGAGCGAGAGCTTCTCCACTGGCGAGCCGGGTGTGGTCTATGGCAGGCTGATGGTGGAAAGCGCCGTGCAGGACGAGCGCGGTAAATTCATCACCGCCCAGAACACCGCCGACTATGCGGGCGTGGACCGGCTGGTGGGCCTGAAAAGCCGCGACTGGCTGCTGCAAACCGGCAAGCCCGCCACTATTGATACGCTGGTAGTAGATGAGCGCGGCACTCCCGCCAAGGGCACAGAGGTGACGGTCAAGATTGAGCGCAAGCAAAGCACCTCCGCGCGCGTCAAGGGCGCGGGCAATGCTTACCTTAGCGAATACCAGACCCAATGGGTGCCCGCCGGGGAATGCAAGGCGGCCTCTACGGACGAGCCGGTTGCTTGCGCCTTCACCCCGGAAAAAGCCGGCGTGTACCGCGCCACCGCCAGCATCAATGACACCAAAAGCCACCCGCACGCCAGTGAGATGGAACTCTACGCCACCGGCAGCGATTACGTGACGTGGGATGACCAGAACGACAGCGCGCTTACCATTATCCCCGAGCGCACCGATTATAAGGTCGGCGACACGGCGCGCTATCTGGTGAAAAACCCTTATCCGGGCGCGAAAGCGCTGATCACCATCGAGCGCTTCGGGGTGATTGATACATTCGAACAGACTTTCGACAGCTCCACCCCGGTGGTGGAATTCCCGGTCAAGCCGGATTATCTGCCGGGCTTCTACCTCTCGGTGGTGGTGACGTCCCCGCGTGTGGAAAAGCCGTTGGGCGAAGGGCAGGTCGATCTCGGCAAGCCCGCCTTCCGCATGGGCTACCTCACGGTGCCGGTGAAAGATCCGTATAAGGAAATGTTGGTTACCGCGAAAGCCGATCATGATATTTACCGCCCACGCGACAAGGTAACCGTGCAGCTTCATGCCGAGCCGCGCAAGAAAGACAAGCAGGAGCCGATTGAGCTGGCGGTGGCGGTGCTGGACGAGGCGGTATTCGACCTGATCACCGGCGGCAAAAACTATTACGACCCCTATAACGGCTTCTATACGCTCGCCAGCCTTGATTTGCGCAATTATAACCTGCTCACCCGGTTGGTGGGACGGCAGAAATTCGAGAAAAAGGGCGCCAATCCCGGCGGCGACGGCGGGGCGGACCTCGCCATGCGCTCGCTGTTCAAGTTCGTGAGCTACTGGAACGGCGAGCTGAAAACCGATGCATCCGGCAACGCCACCATCCAGTTTGATGCACCCGATAACCTTACCGGCTGGCGCATCCTAGCCATCGCCACCACCCCCACCGACCGCTTCGGCCTCGGCGATGCCAATTTCAAAGTCAACCGCCCCACCGAAGTACGCCCTGTGATGCCGAACCAGGCGATGGAAGGCGATGCGTTCAATGCCGGTTTCAGCGTCATGAACCGCACCGACGCCAAGCGCGACATCACCGTGCATATCAAGGCCGAAGGCGATCTAAGCACCGGCCAGCCGGCGGAACTGACGCAGACCGTCTCGCTCGACCCCTACAAGCGCACGATTATTTACCTCCCCGTCAAGGCCGCCGCCTTGCCGCTAGAGCGCGATAAGCCCACCGGCGAAATCCGCTTTACCGTCACCGCCGGGGATGACAGCGACCGAGACGGTATGACCCATGCGCTCACCACCCACAAGCAGCGTTCGCTGGAAGTGGCCGCCAATTACGGCACCACTGAGCAGGCGCATGCCGAGGAGCCGGTGCAGTTTCCCAAGGAGATGCTACCGGATGTGGGCAGCGTGAGCGTGGTGGCCTCGCCGACGGTGATCGGCAATATCGCGGGCGCGTTCAAATACATGCGCGACTACCCCTACATGTGCTGGGAGCAACGTCTGACCAAGGGCGTCATGGCCTCGCATTACACCAGCCTCAAATCCTACCTGCCCGATTCGCTCCTGTGGGATGATAGCCGCGCCCTGCCGCAGCGCACGCTGGACGCTGCCTCCAGCTTCCAGGCTCCGAGCGGCGGCATGGCGTATTTCGTGGCCGAGGACCGCTATGTGGACCCGTATTTGAGCGCCTACACCGCCATTGCTTTCAACTGGCTGCGCAAGAGCGGCTACCATATCCCCGAGGAGGTGGAGAGCAAGC
>CAYPEF010000113.1:0-6908 GCA_964409675.1 uncultured Rickettsiales bacterium
TAGACGCCGGAGGTAATGAGGAAATCGACGATCACCGGGTCCAGGTGGTTGGTTTTCTTCATCTGGCCGATGATATGCATGGTTTCGGAGAGTTTCTTGGCGGGCTTGTAGGGGCGGTCGCTGGCGGTGAGGGCCTCGAACACGTCGGCCACCGCCATCATGCGGGCGGGGATGGACATGCTGCCGGCCTTGATCGCTTTCGGGTAGCCCTTGCCGTCCATGCGCTCGTGGTGGCCGCAGGCGAATTCGGGCACGTTCTGCAAATGCTTGGGGAAGGGCAGGGCTTCCAGCATCTCGCAGGTGACGACCATATGGTCGTTCATGATCTGGCGCTCTTCGTCGGTGATGGTGCCGCGGCGGATGCTTAAATTATAGAGTTCGTTGTCGCTGAGCGCAGGAGTGTTTTCCGCGCCGTGCTGCCAGTGGCGGGCGGCGATTGCTTTCAGACGGGCGATTTTTTCGTCGGCCATGAATTCGCCGCCGGTATTGCAGCTTTCGATGAAAGCGAGGTCGTCATCCAGCTGTGCAAGTGTTTCGGCGTAGTGTTTTTCCAGCGCTGCCTTGTCAGCGTTTGGCTGCGAGAGGGCTTCGAGCAGGGCAATGCGCGCGTCGCGCTTCAGCACGTCCCAGCGGGTGCGGATGAGCTCGATGCGGTCGAAAATGGTTTCCAGCTTGGTGGCCTTGTCCATCACGTGCACCGGCGTGGTGATCTTGCCGCAATCATGCAGCCAGGAGGCGATGTGGACTTCGTATTTTTCCTCCTCCGAGAGTGAGAACGCGCTGAACGGGCCCTGTTCGTCCTTGCAGGCGGCGTCCACCAGCATTTCCATGATGGCGGGCACGCGCTCGCAATGCTCGCCCGTATAGGGGGATTTGCGGTCGATGGCCTTGGCGATCAGTTCAATAAACGATTCCAGCAGGCGCTGCTGGCTTTCGATCAGCTGTTTATTATCGAGGATCACCGCAGCTTGCGAAGCCAGCGCCTGCACCACCTGCTGAATGCTGCTGGTGAAGGGCACCACCGCGCCGGTGGAGGGGTCCTTGGCGTTGACCAGCTGCAGGCAGCCGAGCGCCTGGTTTTTATGGTTGATCAGCGGAATGGTGAGCACGGAAGTGGTGCGGTAGCCGTGCTGCGCGTCGAAGGCTCGGGTGCCTTTGAAATCAAAGACGTCCACGGCGTACACATCTTCGATATTGATCGGGCGTTTTTTCAGCACCGAGAATACCGCTTGCACGGTGAGGTTGGCATCGCCGGTTTCGGGGTCGTATAAATCAAGCGGCGGCATGGGGGCAGGGATGCCGCTGTCGCCGCCGTAAGCGATGCCGAGGGAATCATTGCGCACGATGGCGAATTCTAGCTGCTGCTTGTCATTGCGGTAATACAGCGTGCCGCCGTCGGCATGGGCGATGGATTGGGCTTCGCTCAGGATCAGACCAAGCAGCCGGTCGATGTCTTTTTCCGCAGAAAGGGCGCGGCCAATCATGGTCAGCCGGTTGAGCAGCTCGATGGCGTCTTTCGGCACTTCATAGACCGGAAGCGCATTGGCAGGGTTTTTCAGCGGTGAATTCATGGCAGCGCCTGTTATGGGAATGAATCATCCCTTAACCTATCGGAAAAGGCTTAATAATTCATGAAGTCAGGCCGCGTATCCCATGAAGGCGCAGGGAAGCGGCATCCATGCGCAAAAAAACATGGATGCCGGCAGGGGCATTAAGCAATTATTCAGGTTCAGGCCGCGCTGGCCTGGGCAAAGGGATAATCGGTATAGCCCTTCTCCGTGCCGCCGTAGAAGGTGCTGCGGTCATAGCGGTTTAAGGGCAGGTGGCGGCGCAGGCGTTCCGGCAAGTCGGGGTTGGCGATAAAGAGCCGCCCGAACGCCACCGCGTCCGCGTGGCCGGAGGCGACGGCCTGTTCCGCCGTTTCGCCGCTATAGCCGCCGGCGGAGATAAAGGCACCCGTGAAGGATGTGCGGAATATCTCAGCGGTGCGGGGGGCGTTTTCCAGCACGCTGTCGCTGCCGCCGGCGCTGGTGGCGCGCGGCTCGATCAGGTGGGCGTAAGCGATGCCGCGGCGGCTGAGCTGCTCCAGCACGTAGGTGAATAGTCGCACCGGGTCGCTGTCATGCATGTCGTTGAAGGTGCCGTAGGGGGAGAGGCGCACGCCGACGCGGTCCTTGCCCCAGACGGAAATCACGGCGTCCGTGACTTCCAGCAGCAGGCGGGCGCGGTTTTCGATGCTGCCGCCGTAAGCGTCGGTGCGCCGGTTGGAGCCGTCCTGCAGGAACTGGTCCAGCAAATAGCCGTTGGCGGAGTGGATTTCCACGCCGTCGAACCCGGCGGCGCGGGCGTTTTCAGCGGCGTTGCGGTAATCCTGCACGAGGCCGGGCAGCTCGGATGTTTCCAGTGCGCGCGGGGTTTCATATGGCGCCTGCTTCCATTGCGCGGTCAGCACCTTGCCGGTGGGGGCGATGGCGGACGGCGCCACCGGCATGCCGCCGCCGGGCTGGAAGGAGGAGTGCGAGATGCGCCCGACATGCCATAGCTGCAGCACGATGCGCCCGCCTGCGGCGTGCGCGGCATCCGTTACTTTTCGCCAGCCGCTGACCTGCTCCGGCGTGTGGATGCCGGGCGTGGCGGGGTAGCCCTGGCCCTGCGGGGAGATTTGCGTCGCCTCGCTGATGATCAGGCCGGCGGAGGCGCGCTGCGCGTAATACTCGGCATTGAGCTGGTGGGGGATGTTGCCGGGCTGTTGCGCGCGCATCCGCGTCAGCGGGGCCATGATGATGCGGTTGGGCAGGGTGAGCGCGCCGAGGGCAAGCGGGTCGAATAAGTTGGGCATGGGAGACTCCTGATGGGTAATTAATTGCCGAGAAAATCTTTCTTCCCAATGTCCAGCCCGTTGTGGCGCAGGATGGCATAGGTGGTGGTGACGTGGAAGAAAATGTTGGGGAGGACGAAGGTGAGCAAATAATCCTGCCCGGTGAATTGCAGATCGTTGCCGCCGATTTTCAGGCGGATGTCGCGGGTTTCGCTGCCGTCAATCTGGGAGGGCTGGAAGGTTTTCAGGTAGGCGACGGTTTTTTCGATGCGGGCCTGCAATTCGGCGAAGCTGGATTCGGTGTCGGGGAAGCTTGGCGCTTCCTGCCCGGCCAGCCGGGCGGCGCAACCCTTGGCGACGTCGCTGGCAATCTGAACCTGGCGGGAAAGCGGGAACATGTCCGGTGCCAGGCGGGCGTTCACCAGCACCGAGGGCTCGATCTTGCGCGCCTGCGCCCAGCTTTCCGCCTTGGCAAGGATGGCGGAGAGGTTGGTCAGGGCGCGGATGAACACGGGGACGGAAGCCTGGTACATGGAAAGGGGCATATGCGGTATCCTTTGGGGAAGTGAAGTTGCCAGATGAGATAGCGCGGAGGCACCGGGTTTCAAGGGAGGGGATGGGCAGGTCGATTATAATTTACTGTCGTCCTCGGACCGCCGTAGGCAGAGCCGGGGACCCATTTCTCCACTTGTGATAGCGGAGAGATGGGTCCCCGGTCGGCCCTATGGGCCGCCTAGGACGACAGGAATGGGGGAGTGTAAATATGTAGGTGCAAAGGGGGGGGCTGCCTGTCGGTTCAAGCAATCTGGAAATCGGTGCTGATAAGGCCGTGGTCGGGGATGCCGGCGACGGTGATGGTGTTGTCGCCGTCCAGGTGGATGATAGCGTTGCCGTGGTCGTAGGTGACGTGGCTCAGGATGTCGGCTTTGGTGGCGTAGATTTTGGAGGAGATGTAGATCACATCGCCGCCGCCGGTTTTGTGGGCGGCGAAATCTTCGATTACGTCGTGTCCGTCTTGCCCGTAGAAAAAGAATTTATCGTTATTGGCGCCGCCCCAGAGATGGTCGTCGCCGCTGCCGCCGGTGAGGCGGTCGTTGCCTTCGCCGCCGAAAAGGAGGTCGTTGCCGGAATCGCCGAAGAGATCATCAGCGTTGCCGCCGCCGTCGATATGGTCATTGCCGCTGCCGCCATGCACGGTATCCGCCCCTTTGCCGGCTGCAATCATGTCATGGCCGCTGCCGCCGTTGATGGTTTCCGAGCGGTCGGTGCCGGTGATGCTGTTCATGATTGGCAGGGGATCGGCGGCTTGGGTGATGTCCGCGGTGGTGGTATGCGTGCTTAAGAAATGGCTTAGCGCATCCGCGGCCAGCTTGCTCATGATCTGGTCGTTGGCGGGGGAGATCTGGCTTAGGGAGGTATTGCCAACGAAGGGAACGAAATGATCGGCGATGGCTTTGGCGACGAAGTCATTCTGCGCGGAAGCGCTGGAGGGGTAGTCGATGGCGAAGACGGTTTTGCCGGCATCGACGGCATGTTTCAGGTATTCCACGTTCCAGTCGGCCCAGGTGGTCTTGCTGCCGTCGGGGAGGTAGAAGGTGCTTTCGGCGTTGACCGCGTCGATCTTGGAGAGGTAAGCGGTGTTGGTGGCAGAATGCGGGTCGTTGGGGTTTACCACCAGCAGATCGAGCGCGTTGTTCTGGATCAGCTTGAAGTTCGCGTTCACCGCGTGCACGGCATCGCTGATTTTACTCACGAAGGCCATCATCGCGTCGCGGGCGGTGCCGGGGCCGGTATAGGCTTTGGCCACGCTCTTGACGGTATAGCAATCCACTACGTCCAGGCAGAGGCCGGAATAACCTTCCTTCGCCATGGCGACGGCCTTGTCGATGATGAGCTTCTGCCAGGCGGGGTCCCAGAATTTTACGTTGTAGCACCCGGCCCAGTCGCCGTTCCTGCCGAGCAGGAAGGAGGGCGGGGTTTTATTCCAGCTGGATTGCCAGTAATCGCGGTAATTCTCCGCCTCGCCGATGCTTAAATAGCCCATTACCGCCTTGCCGCTGTCCGTTAGCGTATGCAGCTGCGCAGAGGTCAGGTGTGCGTCATCTTTATCTATCACCGCGATCTTGAAGTTGGTGTTTTTTAAACTGTCAAAGCTGGCTTTCTGAAGCTGGTAGATATAGGCGAGGGGCTTGCTGGTCATGGTACTGCCTTTGATGATGGTTTACCTGAAGGTTAACAAAGGCGTGTTAAGGCAGGGTTAATAATTAAGTTTATTTAATCTAATTGCTGCGCACTCTACAGTGATGGAGTAACATCAATAAATATCAATATATTGTCATGGGTGTTTTTGATCGATGAGCGCCTACGCGACGAAAAGTTGTTTTAACTGCGCTTGCGAGTCTTATGGCTATTTTTCCAGAACCTTTAACAAGGTAGGCAATATTTAATCTTTTTTGCTCACACTATAAAAGCATGTAAAAAAATCAGTTATAAATAGCTCTAGGAGATGGAAAGATATACTTTCTGTATTTGTGCTCGCAGGAAAAATATAGTTAGCGTATGGATTAGTACATTGCGATTAGATTGCAGATTAGGCCCTATGTTAAAGCTTCTCCGCTCGCGCTTTGCCTACGAATCCCTGAACCGGCAGAACCGGCGGCGAGGCTTCACGCTGATTGAGTTATCCATTGTTTTGGTGATTATAGGTTTAATTATCGGGGGTGTGCTGATGGGGCGGGATTTAATAGCCGCCGCAGTGGTACGCTCAGAAATTAGCCAGATCGAGCAATATAAGACCGCAGCAACTACCTTTAAGGTGAAATATGACTGCATACCGGGCGATTGCAGCAATGTTCAGGAAATTGGATTAGGAACCAACGGTGGCCCCGGAGCAAATGGTGATGGAAATGAAAAGATTTTTGCCTGGCCATGGGTAAATGCAGCCCCCGTTGACGCGCGCGCAAGAGAGTATTTTAATTTCTGGTATCATCTTCAGCAAGCCAACATGATTGAAGGCCAATACAAAGGATATACAAACGAACAGAATATTGGAAGCGGAGATGGCTATTTCCCTGTAATGAAAGCCGGAAACGGATGGGTTTTTGCAATGAGCACTGAATTTCTGCATCCTGCGTTTCCTGATGATGATATCGACTTTGGCAATATTCTATATCTTGCTGGCTTAGTTAATCCTTCTCCAGATCCGGCCTATAACGGATTCTCACCTGTAACACCTGTGATGACTGCTTATAATATTGATCAAAAAATTGATGATGGATTGCCATTTAGCGGTAGCGTTCGTGTCGGGTCTGGATATTCGGGTCCGATGCTATGCAACCCGGGTAGCTGGTGTGATCCTGCGCTCATGTCTATGTTTGAATCAGGTTTTTGTTCTACTGGGTTAGAATATAATATAACCAATCAAAACGCTAAATGTATCGTAGCGGCGAATCATGCATTCTAGATGTTTCGCATTAGAGCTCATATAAATCGCTCTGTGCGCCAGTCCGGGAAAAACACGCAGGCTATGAGAGATTATATGAAAAACGAAAACCGCTATCTTGCAAAAGATAGCGGTTTTGAAAGTAAGCGGCGCTTTTTAAGCGGCGGATTTGCTGCCAAGTTGTTTTTGCTTCAGCGCATCCATTTGCGCCGCCAGATCTTTGGCCTGCTTGTCGCTTAAGTATTTTTTGGCTTTTTCGAAGATATCTTCTTCTTCTTCCTCCACATGGTGGGTGACGGCGTGTTTCAACTCGCCGAACTGTTCCAGCCAGTCTTCGCTCTCCACCTGCATGGTGCTGAGTTTTTCCAGATATTCGCGGATTTCATCATGCTCATGGTCGGCATGCTCCATTTTTTCCTGCACCTGCTGGCTTTTTGTGGCGTGTTCTATTGCTTTGTAGAAGGTCTGTTCTTCCGCGTCGGCGTGCAGGGTAAGCTCCTGCTTGATCTGCACGAAGAGTTCCTCACGTTGGGCGGGGCTGGAGGCGGCTAGCACCTGTTCCATCAGATCGGCGACTTTACGGTGGTCTTTTTTCAGGTAATTGTAGATATCCATGATCGGCTCCTCTTTCGTGTTGATAGGCTTATC
>CAYPEF010000114.1:0-6829 GCA_964409675.1 uncultured Rickettsiales bacterium
CAGGCGGCGGCATTTCTCAAGGCCTCCAAGATCAAGAAGCCGGTGGTCGGCTTCATCGCGGGCCGCACCGCCCCTCCGGGACGCCGCATGGGCCATGCCGGCGCGATCGTCTCCGGCGGCAAGGGCGGCGCGGAAGACAAGATCGAAGCGATGAAATCCGCTGGTATCACAGTGGCTGATTCCCCGGCGGCACTGGGCAAAACCATGTCGCAGGTGCTTAAGAAAGCGGCGTAAACGCGCGCACGCTATGCCAAGAGATCTCTGGCGCGCTGCGCAAAATGCGGAAGCGGGAAGGCGCATCCGCACTGCTTCATATCGTAGTGCATCTGAAATAAGGGAGGCGTTTCAGATGCGGGTTTTAAGTGCCGCAACCTCTCTGGCTGATAGGGCGCAAAGCGTAATACAAGAACAAAACAGAACATATTTTTTACTTGATACTCGCGACGGTCATGTCACGGAGAGCCTACGAGAGCTTGAGCTTAAGATTAGGCGTGGCCGAAACAGCATCATACAGCTGCATGGGAATGTACTATGGTTTGAAGCGGCAGCGCTAATCCATTTGTGCGATCGTCACGGTGTTGATACCTCCTCTTTACGCTCTCGTGTAGATCCGAAAATATGCGAGCACGCGGATGCCATGCCATCAAATGGAAGAAGCTGTTAATTCTTTATGTGATTTTCAGGCATATGCTTAATGCTATGTCTTTTCTTGCAAGCAGGTAAGCGCAAAAAACACTGGAAATTCTAGCGTTCTGCGGCTATTTCAGCTATTCTAACTGATAAAATCATTCGCCAGGACCTCGCATGACCTCCCCTTTCGAACCCACCAGCCCGTTTTTTGCCTCTAACGCCACCTTCGTGGAGGAGCTGTATGAGCGCTACCTGCAAAGCCCGCAGAGCGTGGACGCCACCTGGCGCGAGTTTTTCCGCGAGGTGACGAACGGCGCGGCGCGCGGCGTGCAGGGGCCAAGCTGGGCGAAAGTAAAAACGCAGGTCATTGGCGCGGTGGATGCCGAGGCCGAAGCAGCGAAGAAAGCAAAGGACGCCAAAGGCAAGGGCAAGCCGGGCGCAGGCGTCAGTGTCGAGCAGATCGAGGAGCAGGCGCATGCCTCCATCCGCGCCATGATGCTGGTGCGCGCCTACCGTGTGCGCGGGCATTTGCTCGCCAATCTCGACCCGCTGGGGCTGGAAGTGAACGATTACCATCCCGAGCTGGACCCCGCCCATTACGGCTTCACCGAGGCCGACATGGAGCGCGAGATTTTCCTTGATGGCGTGCTGGGCCTGACCCGCGCTAAGCTGCGCGACATACTAGACATATTACGCGAAACCTATTCCGGCACCATCGGTGTGGAATTCATGCATATTCAGTTCCCCGAGCAGAAAAGCTGGATCCAGCGCAAGATCGAGTCGGTGCGCGGGCGTCCGCAACTCTCAGTGGAGGAAAAGAAATCCATCTGGAACACGCTGGTGGAGGTGGAATCCTTTGAGCAGTTCCTGCAAGTGAAATACCCCGGCACCAAGCGCTTCTCCGTGCAGGGCGGCGATGCGATGCTGCCGGGCTTAGAAGCCATCATCCGCAAGGCGGGCATTTCGGGCGTCAAGGAAATGGTATTCGGCATGCCGCACCGTGGCCGCATGAACGTGCTCACCACCACCATGGGCAAGCCCTATACCGAGCTGCTTTCCATCTTCCACGGCAATCTTGATTTCCCCGAGGATATTGACGCCTCCGGCGACGTGAAATACCATCTCGGCACCTCCTCCGACCGCGAAATTGAAGGCAATAACGTGCATCTGTCGCTGCTCGCCAACCCTTCGCATCTGGAGGCGGTGAATCCGGTGGTGGTAGGCAAGGTGCGCGCCAAGCTTGATATTCGCGGCGACATTGAGGAAAAATCTTCCGTCATGGGCGTGATGCTGCATGGCGACGCGGCGTTTGCGGGTCAAGGCTCGGTAGCGGAGACGCTTGCCATGTCCGAGCTGCGCGGCTACCGCACCGGCGGCAGCATCCATGTGATCGTGAATAACCAGATCGGCTTTACCACCAGCCCGAAATATTCGCGCTTCACCCCGTACCCGTCCGACATTGCCAAATCTGTGCAGGCGCCGATTTTCCATGTGAACGGGGACGACCCGGAAGCGGTGTGGTTCGTCTGCACGCTCGCCGCCGAATTCCGCCAGGAATTCAAGCGCGACGTGGTGGTGGATATTTTCTGCTACCGCAAATACGGCCATAACGAATCCGATGAGCCGATGTTCACCCAGCCGATCATGTACCGCGAAATCGCCAAGCACCCGCTGCCCGCCGAGATTTATTCCGATAAGCTGGTGAATGAAGGCACCATCACCCAGGCTGAGAAGGAAGGCAAATTCGCCGAGTTCCGCGCCTTCTTCGATAAGCAATATGAAGCCGCCAAGAGCTTCAAACCGAATAAGGCGGACTGGCTGGAAGGCCAGTGGGCGGGCCTGCAGAAGGGCAAGGCCAGCGAAGCCGCTGAAGCAACCGGCGTGAAGGCGGATGTGCTGAAGGATATTGGTATCAAGCTCTCCACTGCGCCGGAAAATATGAAAATCAACTCCAAAATCCTGCGCCAGCTGGACGCCAAGCGCAAGATGATGGACACGGGCGAGAATATCGACTGGGCGACCGGTGAAGCGCTCGCATTCGGCTCGCTCCTGCGCGAAGGATACGGCATACGTCTCTCCGGACAGGATTGCGGGCGCGGCACCTTCTCGCAGCGTCACTCGGTGCTGGTGGACCAGGATAACGAGGCGCGCTATGTGCCGCTCAACCATGTGGATGGCAAGAATGGCGCGGCCTACGAGGTGATCGATTCCTCGCTCTCCGAGCTGGCGGTGCTGGGCTTTGAATACGGCTATTCGCTCGGCAAGCCGAACCATTTAACATTATGGGAAGGCCAGTTCGGCGATTTTGCCAACGGCGCGCAGATGATCATCGACCAGTTCATCGTGAGCGGCGAATCCAAGTGGCTGCGCATGTCGGGTCTGGTGATGCTGCTGCCGCACGGCTATGAGGGGCAAGGGCCGGAGCATTCCTCGGCGCGTCTGGAGCGCTTCCTGCAGGCCTGCGCGGAGGATAATATCCAAGTGGCCAACTGCACCACCCCGGCCAATTATTTCCATATTTTGCGCCGCCAGCTGCATCGCAAGTTCCGCAAGCCCCTGATCATCATGACGCCGAAATCCCTGCTGCGCCATAAGCTGGCAGTATCCACGCTGGCCGATATGGGCGCGGGCACCAGCTTCCAGAAAGTGATTCCGGATACGGCAAAGCTTGCCAAGGACGATAAGGTAAAGCGCCTGATCTTCACCTCAGGCAAGGTGTATTACGATCTGTTCGAGGAACGTGCCGCTCGTAATATCGACGACGTGGCCATCGTGCGCGTGGAGCAGTATTATCCCTTCCCCGCCAAGGAGATCAAGGCGGAGCTGGCGAAATACAAGAATGCCGAAGTGGTCTGGTGCCAGGAGGAGCCGAAAAACATGGGCGCCTGGTTCTTCATGGCCCCACGCATCGAAGAACTGCTCGCCGAGCAGGGCCGCCTGAACGACCGCGTGCGCTATGCCGGGCGCGCCGAAGCGGCCTCGCCCGCCACTGGCTACCTGAAAATCCACGAGCGCCAGCAGAAAGAGCTGATTGATTCAGCGCTGAGTTTTGCAGCGGTGAAACGGGCGGCGAAGGCGTCTTAAGCTGATTTTCCCTTCCCCTGCAGAGAGGGAGGAATATTTCATCCGGCTGAAACCGCCGAACCGTATGCTTGACAGATTTTAACGTTTATGGTTGAACGGATGGTACCCGTTACCATAGAGGCTGCTTGCATGACCCGGATACGCCGTTTTTCCCTTCCCCTATTATCGGTTTTTTTCCTGGTAGTGTTTTTTATCGCGGCGGCGCATGCGGAAATTGACGGGCGCGGCCGGGAAATACCTAAATGGTATGTTACGCTCGGCGGATCGCTGACGTTCCTGGACAGTTATGCTACAGGATTCAACAATGACGTGGGTGCATTTTCCAGCAGTTCGCTGAGCTTTAAGCCTGGATTTGCCTTCCGCGGCAGTTTTGGCTACCGGCTGACACCGTATATTTCTGCCGATATTGAGGCAACGCGCTATACGTCTGATATAGATACGCAGACCAACGTCGATGTCAGCACGCCCGCCCCGCCCAACAGCTATTCCGCGCAACGCATGACGGCACTGATGGGCAATATGTACCTGCATTACCCCAACCAGACGCTTTTCACGCCCTATGCCGGTGTCGGGGCAGGCGTGATATACAGTAGCGTACCGCTGATTTACTCGCTGAGAAACCTTTCCGGCGATGTGATAGAAAGTCACAAGATGGAAGACTGGGTATTCGGCTACCAGCTGATGCTCGGCGTGAATTACCAGCTGCCGCCCAGCATGATGGACTTTCCCAGCGAAATTGTGCTGGGTTACCGCTACCTGCACGGCGATGACGGGGAAATCCGCTTCAAGAATCTGCCCGGCTACGGCGTGACGTTTGAAAATACCGCCCATAATGTAGATCTCGCCTGGCGCGTATTCTTCTAGGATAGGCAGACGCCGCCGATGATTTTCCGGTGGATTAAGCGCCCGAACTGCGCTAGTTCTACCAACCCATATGCTTAAAATTTACAGGAGTCAGTGCCATGGCAGGCGAAATCGTCGTTCCCAATCTCGGTGAATCCGTTTCGGAAGCAACCGTTGCCAAATGGTTCAAGAAACCCGGCGAATCGGTGAAGCAGGACGAGCCGCTGGTGGAGCTCGAAACCGACAAGGTGACGATGGAAGTTAACGCCCCCGCCTCCGGCGCGCTGAAGGAAATCAAGGTGCAGGAAGGCAGCACCGTGGAAGTGGGCGCGCTGCTCGGGCTGCTCGAAGTCGGTGCTGCCGGGAAAGCTGCCGCCGCCGCACCAGCCGCTCCGCAGGCTCCTGCGAAAGCCGCTGCGCCCGTACCGGCGGCAGGAAACGGCGCTCCGCAGTCCGGCCCCGCTGCGCGCAAATTGCTGGAGGAAACTGGCGTCAACCCGGCCAGCATCCAGGGCACCGGCAAGGACGGCCGCATTACCAAGGGCGACGTACTGGCGGTGCCGGCGTCTACCCCGTCGCTCCCTGCGGCAGGAAATGCCGGAGTGGCACGGCGCGAGGAGCGCGTGAAGATGAGCAAGCTGCGCCAGGTGATCGCCAAGCGCCTGAAGGATTCGCAGAACACTGCCGCCATTCTCACCACCTTCAACGAAATCGACATGAGCAACGTGATGGCGTTGCGCAGCGAATACAAGGACGCCTTCGAGAAGAAGCACAACATCCGCCTTGGCTTCATGGGCTTCTTCGTGAAAGCCGCTGTCAATGCGCTGAAGGAAATCCCGGCGGTGAACGCGAGCATCGAGGGCGATGAAATTGTTTATAAGAATTACTGCGATATCGGCGTCGCCGTCGGCACCGAGCAGGGGCTGGTGGTACCGGTGATTCGCAATGCCGACCAGCTCTCCATCGCCGAGATCGAGGCCGAGCTGGCTCGTCTCGCTGCCAAGGCGCGTGAAGGTTCGCTCGCCATGAGCGACCTGACCGGCGGCACCTTCACCGTCTCCAACGGCGGCGTCTATGGCTCGCTGATGTCCACCCCGATCATTAACCCACCGCAATCGGGCATTCTGGGGATGCACAAAACCGAGGAACGCCCCGTGGCCATCAAGGGCCAGGTGGTGATCCGCCCGATGATGTACGTGGCGCTCTCCTACGACCATCGCATCATCGACGGCCGCGAATCGGTAACGTTCCTGGTGAAAGTGAAGGAAGCCATCGAAGACCCGAGAAGGCTGCTGCTGGGGCTCTAACGCTCAATTTTTATGCTTCGCTATCTCCCTCTAGTGTTATCCAATCCCGCGCAGCCTTCGGTTGCGCCGGTGAAGCTTGATGCGCTGGTGACGGACGATCCGTTCGGGCTGGTCATCGGCCCGCAGATCGCGCAGCAGCTGAAGCTCGACCATGTCGGCCTGCGCCCGGTGGAAGAAATCGGCGGCGATGTGCGCCTGCTGCCCTATGCCGGACCGGTACGCGTGACTTCGCAGGCGGGAGACGCTTATACCGGGGCGGTGGTCTGCGCCCGTGGCGCAATTGTCGGCAGGCATCTGGCGGCGGAGTTGGGCATACAGGCGGTGCAGGATGTGGCTCAGGTTGCGCCGGCGGAAGGCATCAAGCCGCCGATGGGTATCAAGCCCAAGCCGAGCGCCGATCTGGCAGCCAAGATAATGATCCGTGAAAACGCCGTGGATGAAGCCACCTGCCGCATGCTGTGCGAGCACGCCGCCACCCATCCGCGTATCCGCGCCGGACTGGTAAAATCGGACGCCAAAACCACCGAAGGCGTGGACGGTTATGTGGATACCGAAGTGCGCGATACGTTCATTGTGCCGGTGCATACTATCAGCGAACCCTTGCGCCGCATTTTCCACCGCATCGTCACCGACCATGTGGAGCCGTTTTACGGCTTTAAGATCGAATGGTGGGAGAACCCGCAATTTCTTTCTTATAAAATCGGCGGCAAATACAAGCCGCATGTCGACGCTGAGCGCTGGGTGCCAACCCCCGGCGGCCAGGGGCGCTGGGAGCATTACCTGGACCGCGATATTAGCGTGCTGCTGTACGTAAATGACGATTTTACCGGCGGCGCGCTGAGCTTCCCCAAGCTCAACGTCACCATTCAGCCCAAGCCCGGCATGCTGGTGGCGTTTCCGTCGTCGTCCGAATATCTGCACGGGGCGGAGCCGGTGGAAAGCGGCGAGCGGCTGGTGCTG
This sequence comes from uncultured Rickettsiales bacterium, assembly GCA_964409675.1. GTDB lineage: Bacteria > Pseudomonadota > Alphaproteobacteria > Rickettsiales > SXRF01 > CAYMDD01. The sequence goes on from CAYPEF010000114.1 coordinate 6,825, forward strand.
GTCAG
>CAYPEF010000115.1:0-6676 GCA_964409675.1 uncultured Rickettsiales bacterium
GCAACAAGGGCGGATTATTCCGCGAATAATGGCCTGAGTTTTTCCAGTTCCTGATGGAGGATGATCGGGATCAGGGAGGAATAGGTGCTGAGGATCACCACGGCGTTGATCATGCCGTCGCCTTGGGCAGCGCCTTTCAGGCGATTAGCCATGCCTTCGTTCAGGCGCTGCATGGTGGCGAACAGCTGTTCGATTTCGGTAATCGCCGTATCGAACTGGCCGGAATCGCCGGGGCGGAACAGGCGGCGTATTAAATAGCTGGAGGTGATGCGGCAGACGGTTTCTTCCAGCGTGGAGAAGGGCAAATGGTAGCGTGCCATGTAGCGGAACGGGCGCATGGCGGGGCACCCGCTGGTGGCCATGATCAACCCGAACAGGCTGCGCAGCGCGTCTTGCACGTCGCCGTTGCGGCTGTAGGTGCGTTCAGTGGTGATTACCTCGGCATGGGCGGGCAGGTGAGACAGCAGGCCGTCGAAGGCGCGCACCGGCTCGGCCAGGCGCAGCGCCACCGGGCAATATTCGCTGTCGGTGAGCGGACAGCCGGGGCATTGGGAAACGGAGAGTTTCGCCCATGCGGGCGCGGTTTCCTCGCTGACGTGGGAGAGAAGCGTATCGGGGTTGATATGCACGTCATAGGCAAAGCTGCGCCCATCCTGCAAGGCCAGGCGGTAGCTGACCGTGTAATGTTCATCGGGTACGGGAGCGTTCATGCCAATACTCTCAATGGTTTTTCGTGGTATATCAGAAAGAAGTTTACGGATTGCTAAAACGTGCGGCGCATCCTGTTAACCATTCAGCAGGATTTAGGCGCTATGGTGGCGGGATATGAATGCGTCCACCCTACATGACATGCAGGTGATTTTCCACGGCGTGCGCGGCTCGCTGCCGATGGCGGCGGCTACGCATATGCGTTATGGCGGCAATACGTCCTGCGTGGAGGTGCGCTGCGGCGGGCGGGTGCTCATCCTTGATGCCGGCACCGGGCTATATGCGCAGGGCGAGCGGATGCAGGAGCGGGAGATTGATCTGCTGCTCAGCCATACGCATATCGATCATGTGATGGGATTTCCGTTCTTCCAGCCGCTCTTTCGCAAGGACGCAAAGGTGCGCGTCTGGGCGGGGCATCTGGAGGAGGGAATTGAAGCGGCGATGCGCCGGCTAATGTCGCCGCCGCTGTTTCCATTGACGATTGAGGATGTGCGCGCCTCAGTGGAATGGAAGGATTTTGCCGCCGGGGAGGGGCTGGCGGATGCATCCTTTGCTAGGGATGGGATTGAGGTGAGGACGATTGCACTCAACCATCCTGACCGCGCGACGGGTTACCGCATTGTGTATAAAGGCGTCTCAGTGTGTTATCTGACTGATCTGGAGCACCGGCCCGGGGAAGTGGATGCGGCGCTAGCGGAGTTCGTGCGCGGGGCGGATGTGCTGATTTACGATTCCACTTATGATGATGCGGAATTCGTGCGCTACCAAGGCTGGGGGCATTCCACCTGGCAGCAGGCGGTGCGACTAGCAGATGCGGGGCAGGTGAAGCAGGTGGCGCTATTCCACCATGATACGGCGGCGACCGATGCCATCCTTGATGCAAGGGCCGAGGCGCTGGCGAGCATGCGGCCCGGCTCGGTGGTGGCGCATGAGGGGCTGGTGCTGACGCCGGGGCGGGATTAATCCTTAAAATATAGATAAAATACGTTCCTTTTTTAAAGGCTTGTTAATCGGAACGCGCTAGGATTGGTAGGTCCTACAGGAGCGTTTGGCATGCGTAATAGCTTTGTGTGTACGATTCGTATCTGGTTAAGCGTTATATTAGGGCTGACGCTGCTGGCGCAGGCAGCTTCGGCGCAAGTATCGTCGCGCAAAGAGCTGGATGAGGCGTATGCGCAGGTGTTGCAGCACCCGATGGATCGGCAGATCACGCTGAATTATGCCAGGATAGCCCTGGAGCTGAAAGACTATGAAGCGGCCATTCCGCCGCTGGAGCGGATTTTGATGAGCGAGCCGGGCAATGCGCGCATTAAATTGCAGGTGGGGATTCTCTACCGTGCGCTCGGCTCAAAGTTAATGGCGCGGCAATATTTCGCCGACGCGGCGCAGACGCAAGGCGCACCCGCCGAAGTGGTGAGCGAAGCGGAGGATTATCTCCATGAAAAATAATCGCACCCCTGTGACAATAAATTGGCGCATGGCGCTGCTGGCCGGCGCGGCCTCGTTTCTGATCATGCAGGAAGCAATGGCGGGCGACAAGGCGGGCGTGATCGGCAATGCCGAAGGAAATGTGACGGCGGTGACGCCGGCAGGGGAAGCGCGCGCGCTCAAAGCGGGTGACGCCGTGTTTCAGGATGAAACCATCCGCACCGCGCCGGGCGCGCGGGCGCAGATTCTGTTTCTTGATAAATCGGCGCTGACATTGACGCCGGGGTCGGAAGTGAAGATCGATAATTATGTGTTCGACCCGGCATCGGCCACCGGCAGTATGACGGTAAAGGGCGCGAAAGGCGCATTCCGCTTTATCGGCGGGGCGCTTTCCAAGAATGAGCATGTGGAAATCAAGACGCCGGTTTCCACCATCGGCATCCGCGGCGGCATTGCCGAGACGCATATCGATGCGGGTGGGCAGAAGGCGGACGCGGTGTTTATCTACGGCAAAGACATGGTGGTGCAGACAAATGACGGCGGCAAGGTAACGCTGACCGAATTCGGCACCGGCGCTAGCGTGCAGCAGGGCATGAGCGCCCCGATGGCGATGTCGCAGGAAGCGGTGGCACAGTCGCTCGGCCAGTTTAACGATGCCGCCGGCGGCAAGGGCGCGGAGAATGGCAGCGCGCCGAATGAAGGTGCGAAATCCACGCAGGGTAAGGACAGCGGGGCATCCGGCAAGGGTGAGGCATCCGCCAAGGATCAATCGTCCGGCCAGTCCGGCGAAAAGAGCGAAAGCAATACGGCATCAGGTGCGCAGGCGAGTGATTCCGGCGCTGCGCCGGTGAGCACGCAGAGCAATCCTGCCGCTTCCACGCCGGTGCTGCCGTCGCTGGTAAGTACGGCGGTGACGACTGCCGCTACCGATACGACGCAGGCTGCTACCCAGCAGAATTTTTCCGCCAGTGCGCCCGCCGTGACACATGAAGGCATCTACGGGCGCAGCGCCAACGGGAGTAGCAGCGGCAAGGCGGAACTATATGCGGACGGCTCCAGCCTGAAAGGCAAGCTGATTGGCTCCGGCGCCACGAGCGGGCAGGTGATGCTCACTTCCCTGCCGCGTCCGACCGGGCCGGGCAATTATACGCTGGGCGCTAATGACGCACTGATCGATGGTGTGCACTATGCGGGCAATGTTACGGTCTCGCCGCAGCAATCCATGTATTATTACAGCCTGACCAACCCGGTGACGGCGGAGATGGTGCTGGCGGTGGCGGGCATTCGCATCGATAGCGCCAACTGGGCGCAGGCGGCAAGTGTGAGCGCGGCGCAGAATGCGAGCACCAATGGCATCGGCTTTTACCGTATCATGGCGGATTTACTGCCGAATGGCGGCGGGCTGTATCCGGATCCGTCGGGCAGCGTTGCCGGGGGCGGGCGCTACGGCATGGCCGTGGACTGGACGCGCAACCGCTATTTCGGCGGCGGCATACGCTGGGGCAGCTCTGCCTCTCAGCCGCCGTCGATGATCGTGACCTTCGGTAAAGTCACGCCGACCGGCGCGGCGTTGTTGCAGGGCAAGGCGTTCGATTTTACCGGTGAGCCGGCAACCTCGCTGCCGCATGCGCGCTCCTCGCTCGATCTCGGGTTCGACCGCGCCGGTGCGTATGTGTACGGCTCGGGCGCGGCAGGGGTAGACGGGTTCGTGGTGGATGCCATCATGCCGTCTAATCTCAGCAGCCTGCCGAGCGATCCGTTCCTTGCTTCCGGCGAGCGGCATTTGGTGCCGGTGATGGCCAATACACCTTCCGCCGCCGCCGTAGCCGCGACGGGCGCGCGCCAGAACGGTGCGTTCCAAGGGTATGCGGCCGGGTATATCGTTAACACATCCGCCGCCAACATGGATGCCACGCAATACTGGAACGACCAGCTACCGGGTGTGCAGGTTAACACCAGCGCAACCGGCGGCACGGTGAACGGCAGCATCGCCGTGTTTGACCCGGCAAGCGTGGCCGCGCCGGTAACGGCGAATTTCGGCGGCGGTACGGGTACGGAATCGGCATATCTCGCCAATGGCATCTACGGCGCGCAGCAGCAGGCGGTGCAGGTGGGGGCGAATAATTATACCGGCATGAATGCCGCGCAAGGCGCAATCGCTTCCGCCGATCTGATTGCCGACGTGCAGAACCATTGTTCGCAGTGCGATTACGTGCATTGGGGGGTCTGGGCGGCGGAATTCAATACCGGGACCACCTCCGTGCCGCAGACGCAGGTGGTGCAGATGATGCCCTACGTGGCCGGTGAGCCGACGATTGACCTGGTCAACAAGACTTCGGTGACGTCGCTCGGAGTGGTGAATTACAGCGGCGCGGTTTACGGCACTGCGCTTGACAAGGCCAATAATATCCTCCGTCAGCAGGAGGGAAGCTTCACCAGCGCCATCAATCTCGGCACGCGCCAGCTGAACAGTTTCAGCGGCACGATCGGCGGGGTGGGGTTCGGCACCAGCGGGGCCTATACGATCATTTCTCCGAGCGGCGGCACCAGCAGTTTCCATGGCATCCCGGTATCAGGCACCGGTGCCAATTCGGCGGATGTATACGGCAATATCAACGGTGCGCTGTTCGGGCCGAACGCGGAGAATATGGCGGGTAATTTTAAAATTACCAAGGTCTCCACCAATACGGACGTTACCGGGGTTTATCTGGGATCGCGGCCGTAAAGTTCATTTGCTCTGCGCTTCATGCACGCCTTCCCATTCCGGTGGCGGTGGGGTGCGGATAAATTCGCGGCAGCGCGTTTCATAAAGCGCGTATAATTCCTGCAAGTCGTAGGAAAAAATATTCTTTGCCAGCGTGCGGCAGGCATCCAGCTTTTCCAGCACCTCCTGCCAGTGCCGATTGCGGTAGGCGCGTAGCATGGCATCATGGGCGGCGGCGAGCGTGCGGAAGGGCGCATGCGCGGCCAGTGTTTCATCGCCAAGCAGGGTGTGGATGCGCACGGCCTGCTGGCGGCCTTTGACGCGCAGCAGATCCAGCTCCAACAGCGCAAAGTTGCCCAGCGCAGCGACCGTAGCAGGGCCGAGGATGATATCCACCCCGTAGAGCTTGCAGCCGCCCTCCAGGCGGGAGGCGAGGTTAACTTCGTCGCCGAGCGCCGAATAGTTGAAGCGCTGGTCGGAGCCCATGTTGCCCACACAGCATAAGCCGGTATTAAGGCCGATGCCGACATGTAGTTTTTCCGCTTCCGTTTCGTTCAGGCGCGCCACCACCGCCTGCATGGCAAGCGCGGCGCGGGCGGCGTGGGCGGCGTGGTTGGCGTCGTCGAGCGGGGCGTTCCAGAAGGCCATGATGCAATCGCCGATATATTTGTCGATGGTGCCGTGCTGGGTGAGCACGGCCTGCGTCATGGGAGTCAGGAATCGGTTGAGCAATTGCGTCAGCTCCTCCGGGCGCAGGCGCTCGGAGAGGGTGGTAAAGCCGCGTATGTCGCAGAACATCACCGTCAGTTCGCGGTTCTCGCCGCCGAGTTTCAGCCGTTCGGGATGCGCTGCCAGTTGCTCGACCAATTCAGGGGCCATGTATCGGCTGAAGGCGTGGCGGATGTGGCGGCGTTCGCGTTCGGAATGCATATAGCTGGAAAGCGACCCGGCGAAATAGAGCATGACCACCACCGCCATCGGGCTGACCGGTTCCACCAGCAAACCATACGCGGTGAAGGCATGCCAGGAAACGCCGGCGGCGGCGGCCAGCAGCGTACCCATCAGCAGCGCCGACCAGAGCGGGCGCAGGATGCCAGAGAGCAGCAGCATCAGCCCGCCCGCCAGCACCATCAGGCAAATCTCCGCACCCTTCATCCAGTCCGGGCGGGAGAGGGTGACGCCAAGCAATGCCTGCTCAATCGCCTGCGCGTGCACTTCCACCCCGGCGGAGGCCGGGTTGAGCGGCGTGGCGCGGATATCCTTCAGCCCGGCGGCGGAAGTGCCGATGAGGATGATGGAGCCATTGATATCTTCAGCATTAAAGCTGCCGTCCAGTACGCGCCAGGCGGGGATGTAGCGCTCGGGCACGTGCTGCGTGTAATAGACCCACAGGCCCCCGTGCGCATCGGTGGGGATGGTGATATGGCCGGTGCGGATGCTGGTGATGCCCTGCCCGCCGCCGCCTTCGCCGCTGGCTTCAGCGGTTTTGAGAATGAAGGAGGGCGCGCCCTGCGCCACCCGCAGCGATTCGGCCACCAGCGAGGGGTAGGGTTTATCCTTGATGCGGAAAAACAGCGGGATGCGGCGCAGGATGCCGTCGATGTCCGGCTCGCTGTTCAACGCGCCGTTGCCGGCGGCGGCGGATTCCAGCGCAGGCAGGGAGGTGACCGCGCCAACAAAGGCGGGCAGCGGTGAGATATCGTCATTGCCGGCAAACACGTATCCACCTTTTATCGCCGCAGTGGCGGCGGTGGGCTGATCGGTGAGGACGAAGCCGGTGATGGCATTGGAGTGTTTTATGCTGGCGGCGAAGGCAGCGTCGGGGTCGGGCAGGCG
>CAYPEF010000116.1:0-6655 GCA_964409675.1 uncultured Rickettsiales bacterium
AGCTTGAAATGGTGGATCAGCGCTTCCATCGACTGCTTCATGGATGCGCGCTTGGGCGGGGTGATCTTGGGATCCTGCAGCAGCACCGGGCCCTGCGGCATGCGCTCCACCGACTGGCGGATCAGGCGTAGCGACTGGCGCATTTCCTCCATGCGAACCAGGTAACGGTCATAGCAATCACCGTTTTTACCGATAGGAATGTCGAAATCAAGCTTGTCATAGACTTCATAGGGCTGGCTTTTGCGTAAGTCCCATGGCACGCCGGAGCCGCGCAGCATCGGACCGGAGAAGCCCCACGCCATCGCTTCATCAGCGCTGACCACGCCGATATCGACAGTGCGCTGCTTCCAGATGCGGTTGGGGGTGAGCAGATCATCCACGTCATTGAGAATTTTCTCGAACCCATCGCAGAAGGCCAGCACGTCCTCAGGCAGCGAAGCAGGAATGTCCTGATGGACACCGCCGGGGCGGATATAGGCAGAATGGAAACGGGCCCCCGAGGCGCGCTCGTAAAACTCAAGGATTTTCTCGCGCTCCTCGAACATCCATAGAAGCGGCGTCATTGCCCCGACGTCAAGCGCCTGCGTGGTGATGTTAAGCGTATGATTGAGAATGCGCGTAAGCTCAAGGAACATTACGCGAATATATTGCGCTCTCTCAGGAGCAACCACGCCCAGCAGCTTCTCCACCGCCAGCGAATAGCAATGCTCCATACTCATCGGCGAGACATAATCCAGCCGGTCGAAATAGGGCAGCGCCTGCAAATAGGTTTTATGCTCGATCAGCTTCTCGGTGCCGCGGTGCAGCAGGCCGATATGCGGGTCGGCGCGCTCCACCACCTCCCCATCCAGCTCCAGTACCAGGCGCAGCACACCATGCGCAGCCGGGTGCTGCGGGCCAAAATTGAGGGTGAGGTTTTTCAGATCGACGGCGGGTTGGGTCATGGCTGTATAGTTTTCTTGGTAGCGTTCTTTATATAGAATTGCACGCACTCTTTCAAATAGGATTGGTTTTCCGTCACGTATTGTTTCGGCTCGGCACCGCGGTCGCGGGCATAGCCGATCATTTTTTCCTGGCAGGCGCGGTAATACTCGCGCTGCGCCTCGGGCACGCTGTCCAGCTTCACCGGCAGATCGCCCACAGGCACTGGCGGCATCGGCGGCAGGTCGGAGCCGCTTTGCGGTTCGGCATCGGGCATATGCTTCCTGAGGCATTCCTGCTTGAACGCTTCCACGTCCTCCCCGCCGTTTGCGGCGTATTGGCGCGCTTCCTTGCGGCACTCTGCCGCCTTAACCAGGTCCTGGCCAACGAACAGGCCGCCCGCCAGCAATCCCAGCGGAATCAGCACCAGACCAAGGATAATTAACGCGCGCACGATGTATCCCCAGCCACGCCAGCCGGCATTGAAGGCGCAGCGCCACTGCGAAACCGTGTTCCAGATCAGGTAGGCAATATAGACAATCCAGTACAGGATGATTCCCGGCATGCCGAGGATGGAGTTTTCAATGATCGCCTTCACAAAACCCAGCACGATGCCGCCCAGGAAGCCATATACCCAGAATACCTTCCACAGCGGCTCTTCCCCGCGCCAGGCGCGTTTAATGCGTTCCACGGAGAATCCCTTTATGGGTAAGCATCTGCCTACGCATCGTTTAAAAACTGGTGCATGATATACACATCCACCAGCCCTTTGCTGGCATGCTGATACCCCTTTGGAAGCGTGCCAACGATGGTGAAGCCCAGCGACTGCCACAGGCGCACCGCCACCGTGTTGGTGCTGACGACGAAATTGAATTGCATTGCCCGGTAGCCCAGCCTTTTCGCTTCCGCAATGCCGTGCCGCCCAAGCGCCCGGCCCAGGCCAAGCCCGCGCGCGAAGGGCGCGACGATGAAGGAAGCGTTTGCCACATGCCCTCCCCTGCCCGTGCGGTTGGGCCGCACGGCGCACATGCCGCCGACCTTGCCGTCCACGTCCGCCACGTAGCAGTGCGTGCCGGGTGCCGACATCCAGTAAGCCAGGCTGCGCTCGGGCGTCATTTCCTCCAGGCTGTAGGAATAGGTGGAGCCTTCCTTCAGCACGTGCTGGAAAATATCGTAGATTTCCTCAAAATCCTCCAGCCGCGCCGGGCGAATGGAATAGGCCGGGCTCGATTCCGGCTGGTTCGCGCCGCTTTTCATGCTCAGGCTTTTCCTCCGGCGGCTTTTTCATCGCCGGGCAGCGTGTGGTAATAGCCGCCCTCCCACGGACTCAGGAAATCGAAGCTGCGGTAGGCTTGATTCAGCTTCACCGGTTCATAGACCACGCGCTTTTTCTCCACATCGTAGCGCATCTCCACATAGCCGGTGAGCGGGAAGTCGCGGCGCTGGGGGTGGCCGTCGAAGCCGTAATCGGTGAGAATGCGGCGTAAATCCGGGTTGTCGGCAAACAGGATGCCGTACATGTCCCATGCCTCGCGCTCGTACCAGCCGGCGGCGGGGTAGATGTCGGCAATGCTCGGCACCGGGTTCTGCTCATCCGCAAGCACCTTGATGCGCAGGCGCACATTGTGGCGGAAGCTGAGCAGGTTATAGACCACCTCGAAGCGCTGCGGACGCTCGGGGTAATCGACGCCGCAAAGATCGGAGAGCTGCTTGAAGAGGCACTCCTTGTCGTCGCGCAGGAAAGTCAGCACGCCGCGCAAGCCCGTTGGGGTGACGGTCAGGATCAGTTCATTGCGGATAATGTCACGCTGCGCTACCGCGCCCGGGTTTGCATTGGCGATATACTCCCCCAGCGCTTCCAGCGGGTAGATGGGAGTGGCTTCGGGCGGCGTGGCCTCTTCGGTCATGGCGTTGCTCTAGGGTAAAAGGGTTGCATGGCAGCGTGCGATGCGCGCTTTAGTATCGGCTTCGTTGAGAGGGCGCAGGTTCATGGGCTTACCTGCGGAGGGTGCCGGTGCGCCGTATTTTCTTTTGCAGCTGCAAAACGCCGTACATCAGCGCTTCCGCTGTCGGCGGGCAGCCGGGCACATAGACGTCCACCGGCACAATGCGGTCGCAGCCGCGCACCACCGAATAGGAATAATGGTAATAACCGCCGCCGTTGGCGCAACTTCCCATCGAAATCACCCAGCGCGGCTCGGCCATCTGGTCATAGACCTTGCGCAGCGCCGGGGCCATTTTGTTGCAGAGCGTTCCGGCCACGATCATCACGTCCGACTGGCGGGGGCTGGGGCGGAAGACGAGGCCGAGGCGGTCCATGTCGTAGCGCGAGGCGGCGGCCTGCATCATCTCCACCGCGCAGCAGGCGAGGCCGAAGGTCATCGGCCACAGCGAACCGGAGCGCGCCCAGTTGAACAGCGCGTCGGCGCTGGCCACCACGAAGCCCTTGTCGTTGAATTCATCCATCACCGCGCCGAGCGCGGCGTCCTGCTTCGTGCCCGGGGGCAGCGCGTCTTTGTTGTAGGCGATTTGCGGCGTGTTACTCATGGCTTATTCCCATTCCAGCGCGCCTTTTTTCCATTCATAGATGAAGCCGATGGTCAGCACGCCGAGAAACACCATCATCGACCAGAAGCCCAGAATCCCGACCTCCCCTAATGATATGGCCCACGGAAAGAGAAATGCCACCTCCAGATCGAAAATAATGAACAGGATCGCCACCAGGTAAAACCGCACGTCGAACTGCCCGCGCGCGTCGCCGAACGCGTCGAACCCGCATTCGTAGGAGGAGAGCTTCTCCGTATCCGGCTTCTGCCGCCCGACCAGCATCGGCGCAAACGTAAATGCCACCGCCATGCCACCAGCAATCAGCATGAAGATAAGGATGGGGAAATAATCGGCGACGACGGACATAAGATCAATCTAAAATAGGATATTTTTACTTAAAGCCATCCGTATGATGATGCAAGGATGAAATCATAACCCTCTCCCATTTCGTCATCGCCCGAATCACGCAGCGATTATAGGGCGATCCATGCCGCACCCTCCACTGGATTCCCCTATAATTTTCCTGTGGAAAATTCGGGGAATGACGAAAGTAATTCAGGGGTTTTACCCCTCTACTATTTCAAATGCGGCGTATACTTATTTCAGAGCTGATTGCTTAGCTATATGCTCCGAGATTTGCTTATTTAGCTCTTTTAATCCCATAGCTCTTTGTTCTGAAGGAGTTTTGCCAGTAAGGTTAGGAAATAAAGAAACTGAGGTTTCAACAAGACTTCTAGAAGTTTTATCCGAAAAGAACTCTTGGGAATATTTAGCTATAAACCATAGCTGATAAACATCCATTGAAGTAGATTGGTCATATAATTGTCCAAAATCGTTTGTTAGCAGCATAAGCGCTGTTTCTAAGTAATCGCTGTCAAAATCTAAGATTTTGTCTGGGTCGCTATTGGCATGCTTAAAAAATTGCCAATAAGAATCCAGCTCTTTCCAGACATCTTCTGGTTTTTTCTCTGGGAAAGATTCTGCAGCCCAATCACGAGAGCCTTGTATGCCTCTAGTTTTTCCAATATCTTTTACAATACTCCATGCGCTGTGTATTAGGACGCATGCGGAAACTTCGCAGCCCTCTTTTAACAGTAATTCTATTGCAGTATCAATTTGGCAACCAGCGGCCTGAAGCTTGCTTAATTGATAGGACATGTTTTTTCTTTGAATCCAATAAATCCTTGAGTGAAATTCAAACTTCCAGGATTCATCTTGCTTCTGTTTCAAATGGCGGGAGTGACGGGGCTCGAACCCGCGACCTTCGGCGTGACAGGCCGACGCTCTAACCAACTGAGCTACACCCCCGCAAGAAGCGGAATGCGGCTGGCAATCATGGCACATTGTCAGGCGTGCCCGCCAACCCTACTTCGAAAATCCGGCAGCGCCATCCGAAGCCCACGGGGCGCAGGATGGTGGGCGATGACAGGCTCGAACTGCCGACCCTCTCGGTGTAAACGAGATGCTCTACCAACTGAGCTAATCGCCCGCTTGCGAAGAGGAATACCGTTTTACCCAAATCCGCGCGGATTGCAACCCTTAAACTCGCGCCCCCATAAAAAAACGGCGCGGAAGGCTTCCACGCCGTTTTTTAGCAGTGAAATGAAGGACAAAGCCTTAGGCGGCCTTGCGTTTGGCGGGCTTGTTGACCATTTCCACCAGCGCTTTGCCGGGCTTGAATTTCGGCTTGTTGCTGGCCGCGATCTTGATGACCGCGCCGGTGCGCGGGTTGCGCCCCTGCGTGGCCTTGCGGGTGACGGTGGCGAAGGTGCCGAACCCGACGAGGCGGATTTCGTCGCCCTTGGCCATGGACTTGGAAACGATTTCAATGAATGCGTCGATGGCTTCGGCTGCCTTGGCTTTGGTGAGGTCAGCTTTATCGGCCACTTCGGCGATCAGTTCGTTCTTGTTCATGATGGTACTCCCTAACGTGCGGTTTTTTTGTTGGTCGTTGACTTCATGAATATCCGACCGGCTTTCTGAGAAGCGTGGCACAAAAAGCATGTGACCGGTTTCATGTTTCGTCTTTGGTGAAAGACAGGGAAATCATGCACGGAAAAAATGAATTGTAAACTCAAAACCGCGCGGTTTTCTTCGATTAGCGCGGATGGTGGTAATATTGCACAACGTGTTTTCGCAGCGCGATTCATTTACCAAACGGTTCGGTATTGGTGCATGCGCAGATCACTCCCGTCATTGCGAGCAATAGCGAAGCAATCCAGTTCTCCCCTCACTGATAGCTGGATTGCCGCGTCGGCTTCGCCTCCTCGCAATGTCGAAATAGGAAATTGATCTGATATAAAAAGGCCACCGCGAGGGGTGGCCTTTTCAGATGCTATTGTATTTATATTAGCTTGCCTTGCCCTTGCCGGGTTTGGTGTCGCCGTAGACGACTACCGGCTGTGCACCGTTATCAACGACATCAGCATTGACGATGACTTCTTCGACGCCGGTGAGGCTCGGCAGTTCGTACATCTGCTCAAGCAGCAGTCCTTCGAGAATGGCACGCAGGCCGCGCGCGCCGGTTTTGCGCTTGATGGCTTTGCGGGCGATGGCTTTCAGCGCATCGTCGGAGAAGCGCAGCTTCGCGCCTTCCATCTCGAACAGCTTCTGGTACTGCTTTACCAGCGCGTTTTTCGGCTCGGTGAGGATGGAGATGAGCGCCACCTCGTCGAGGTCGGTGAGTGTTGCAATCACCGGTAGGCGGCCAACGAATTCAGGGATCAGGCCGAATTTGAGCAGATCTTCCGGCTCCACCTGCGAGAAAAGCTGGCCGATGCGGGCGTCGGTTTCGCTTCTCACATCTGCGCCGAAGCCGATCGAGGTACCCTTGCCGCGCGCGGCGATGATTTTCTCCAGCCCGGCGAACGCGCCACCCACAATGAATAGGATGTTCGAGGTATCGACCTGCAAAAATTCCTGCTGCGGATGCTTACGTCCGCCCTGCGGCGGAACGCTCGCCACGGTGCCTTCCATGATCTTGAGCAATGCCTGCTGCACGCCCTCGCCCGAGACGTCGCGGGTAATGGAGGGGTTGTCGGACTTGCGGGAGATTTTATCCACCTCGTCGATATAGACGATACCGCGCTGCGCACGCTCGACATTATAGTCGGCGGCCTGCAGCAGGCGCAAGATGATGTTTTCCACGTCCTCGCCCACGTAACCGGCTTCGGTCAGCGTGGTGGCG
>CAYPEF010000117.1:0-6559 GCA_964409675.1 uncultured Rickettsiales bacterium
GTTTCCGGAGACCAGATGGCGGCCATATCGGGGCGGGTATAGCGGGGGATCATAACATTATTTACCGTTGCTTTTGAGAAAAAAGGATATTTAGCAAGTATAAGGGAAAAGATAAATCATTAAATAATGTAGATATCTTAATACGTTTGTCATATTTATCAGTTATATTTTATTTCTATAAAACAAAAAGGTTAGGCCAATGGTGCAGGAACGGGAAAGTAAAGTAAGAGTGTGGCTGGAGGATTTATTCGGTGCTGAGGCAGTGACGGTGCGTCAGCTTGGAAGTGTTTCCACCATTGTCATTAATTTGGAAAATAATACCAATGATTTGGCTGCAGATGGCGCAAAAGCCGTGGAAGCAATACGCACTGCACTAAATGCGGAACTGGAGCGGAGTGGAGAAGGTAAGCTGGCAAACAGTGATATAGGGATCAGAGGCAAGCAGATCTTCATTATGGATAAAGCTATAGCGAAAGTAGATGCATTGCCGGATTTGCGCCTGCCGCACAATGAGCTAGTGGAATTGCATATTGAGCGAGTAGCCTTGCCGCATAACAATATGACGGCGGCCTCTGTTGAAGATAATAGGACTAGATTTGTTCCCAGTAAATCTGCGCTTAGAGCGGGATCTATGCCGTATAGTGATGCACAGGCCCCTCAGCAACCAGCCTCCGGACAACTTACGCGGGAAGATAAGCTCCGGCTGTTATCAGATGCCACAGGGGTTACCTGGAAAGTGATTCCAGAAGGCGCAATCGAGAATAGAGGCATATTAGCAACGCAAAAAACGTTTACACCCGGTGAGATTCCTGCCCGCCAGCAATTGATACGGCGTCATGTGCCGGTGGTTTCTGAAGAGATTGATTCCCGACAATATCCCGGTGCGCAGGGGCGTATTCTTCTGCGGGAATCTGAGATTACGCCGGAAGCCGCTGAAGCACTGCGTAATGCAGGAGAGAAACTCAAAAAGCCATTTGTTGGCATGAGCCCCGGCTAATACTCCACCGGCAGTGGGTCCAGTGAGCGCCAGAGGTACCACGTCGCCACGCTGCGGTAGGGTTGCCAGCGCGCACCGATGCCGGTCAGTTCGGCTTTGCTGAGTTTTTCGCCTTCGTTGTAGAGCTTCTCCATTGCTTTGACTAATCCCACGTCGCCCAGCGGTAGCACGTCCGGCTTACCGGCGTGGAAGATCAGGAACATTTCCGCCGTCCAGCGGCCAATGCCGGGGATGGTTGTGAGTTCGGCGATGATGGCTTCGTCGTCTTTCTCCGCCCAGCCGTGCATGCGCGCCATGTCCTCGGCGAACCAGGCGGAGAGGGCGCGTAAATATTTCACTTTGGATTGCGACAGGCCGAAGCTGCGCAGGTGATCGTCTTCCAGCGCGAGCAGGCGGGTGGGGTGAATCTCGCCGAGCCCTTCGGCAATCCTGCGCCAGATGCTCTCCGCCGCCTTCACCGAAATCTGCTGCCCGGCGATGGAGCGGGCGAGGGTGAAGAAGGCGTCGCCGCGGGAGACGAGGGCTTCATTCGGCAGTTGCGCGATGATGCGCGCTAGCACCGGGTCGGCGTCGGTGAGATGGGCTTTGGCCGTGTGCCAGTAGGGCGGTGTGGTCATGATGATAATCCTTTTTCCTCACCCTTGACGGGTGAGGATAGATTTTCTTAAGCGCTTGCGCTTTAGAAAATCTTGGTGGGGGTGAAAGGCTTAACAGTTACTGCACCGCCGTCACCCCCGCCCAGGAACTGCTAAGCGCTAGAGCGCTAATCAGTTCCAACCCTCCCCCCTCAAGGGAGGGGGGAAGGGGGTTACTGCCGCAGCACTGCGCCTGCTTTGGCGGCGGCGTCGAGGATGCGGGTGTGGGCGGCGGTGATGTCGGCGTCGGTGAGGGTACGGTCGGGGGCTTGCATGGTGACGCGCAGCGCCACGGATTTTTTGCTGTCTTCCATGCCTTTGCCCATATAGACGTCGAACGGTTCCACGCGGGTAATAAGCTGTTTGTCCGCCAGCGCCACCTGCTTCAGAAGTTCCGCCACGGGAAGCGCGGCGTCGGCCACGAAGGCGAAGTCACGCTCCACCGCCGGGAAGTCGGAGACGGTGAGGGAAGGTTTTGCCTTGCCTGCTTTCGCCTTCGCGGGCGGCAAGGCGGAGAGGATGAATTCAAACGCGCAGACGCGGCCTTTCAGGTCGAACTGTTCCAGAATGGCCGGATGTAGCTCGCCGAAATAGCCGAGCGTTTGCTTGCCGAGGCCGAAGCGGGCGGAGCGTCCGGGGTGATACCAGTTCGGCGCATCGCGCGTGACGGTGAGCTTGGCGGGGTCGAAGCCGAGTTCGGCAATGAGTGCGAAGGCGTCGGCCTTGGCGTCGAAGGCATCCGCTTCGCGCGTGGCGGCGGTGAAGCGGGCGTCGGGGTAGGCGTAGGCTGCTTGCGCGCCGCTGCGGATGCCGGCGATGGCAGTCTGCTGCTGGTCGGGGGCGATGCCGGTGAATTGCGCGCCGGCTTCAAAGAGGGCGTTGGCGGCGATGCCACGGTGAGCGTTGTCGCGCGCGGCGGTGAGCAGGTTGGGGAGCAGGCTCGGGCGCATCCAGTTCAGCTCGGCGCTGATCGGGTTGACTAATCTGAGTTCCGGCTGACCGCCGCCGAATTGTATTGCCTGCGCTTCCGGCAGGAAGGACCAACTGCACACCTCCTGCATGCCGCGCGCGCTCGCGGCGCGGCGAACCAGTTGCAGGCGCTTCTGCTGGGCGGTGATGGCTGGGCGTGAAACATGCGCGGGCTTGGGCAGCGGCGTGGCGGGAATAGTGTCGTAGCCGTGGATGCGCAGCACTTCCTCCACCAGATCGGCCTCGCCTTCGATATCGGCGCGCCAGGAGGGCGGGGTGACGCTGAATGCTTCTGCCTGCTGCGGCTGAGGGGAAACCGTGCAGCCGAGTGCGGTGAGGATGGAGGCGGCTTTCTCCGCTGCCATCTCTACGCCACCAAGGCTCAGGATGCGGCTGGGACGAAAGGGGATGGTGCGTTTCCATTCCGGCGTTTTTCCGGCAATGGTTAGTTGACTGACTTCGCCGCCGCAGAGTTCGGCAATCATGGCGAGCGCCAGTTGCGCGCCGGGTTCCACGAAGGCCGGGTCCACGCCGCGCTCGAAGCGGTAGCGCGCGTCTGATTGCAGTTCTAATGCACGGCCGGTGGCGGCGATGTTGGTAGGTTCGAATAGCGCGGCTTCGAGAAATACATCCGTCGTGTGTTCGTCGCAGCCGGTGGATGCGCCGCCGATGATGCCGCCGAGGCCGATGACGCCGCTTGGGTCGGCGATTGCGGTCATGCCGGGTTTCAGCGTGTAGGTTTTGTCGTTGAGCGCGGCGAGGGTTTCGCCTTCCTTTGCCGAGCGCACGGTGATGTTGCCGGAGAGTTTCTTCGCGTCATACACATGCAGCGGGCGGGCGAAAGTGAAGGTGAGGTAGTTGGTGATATCCACCAGCGCCGAAATTGGGCGCAGGCCGATGGCTTTTAGCCGCGCCTGCAGCCAGTCCGGGCTGGGGCCGTTCTTCACGCCCTTGATATGCACGCCGATGAAGAGCGGGCAGTGCGGGGTTTCCAGCGTGACGGTTACCGGCGATGGACTGTTTCCGATCGTAGCAGGAATAGAAAGCGGTTTCAGTGTGCCAAGCCCCGCCGCCGCCAAATCGCGCGCGATGCCGCGCACGCTTAAGCAGTCGGCGCGGTTGGGAGTGAGGTTGATTTCGATCATCGGATCGTTCAGCCCGAGCGCGTCGGCGGCGGGGGAGCCGGGGGTGGCGCTGGCGGGGAGCTCAAGGATGCCCTCGCTCTTTGCATCCAGCCCGAGTTCCTCGGCGGAGCAGAGCATGCCGTTGCTTTCCACATCGCGGATTTTGGTTTTCTTGATGGTGATGCCGCTACCGGGGATATATACGCCCTCGCGTGCGAGCACGGTTTTCAGCCCTGCACGGGCATTTGCCGCGCCGCAGACAATCTGGCGGGTTTCGGCTCCGTCAAATACCTTGCACACTTGCAGCTTGGACGCATTCGGGTGCGGTGCGGCTTCCCGGATTTCGGCGACGATGAAATCTTTAAGTGCCTCCGCCGGGTCGTTCACCTGTTCCACCTCCAGGCCAATGGCGGTGAGCATGTCGCACAATTGCGGCAGCGCGGCGGTGGTATCGAGATGGTCTTTCAGCCAGGCGAGGGTGAATTTCATAAACGGTTCCCGTCGCCCCGGCGCAGGCCGGGGCCTATGCCATGCAGCGAGCATTGACAGAAAAGGTTAGGCATGGATCCCGGCCTGCGCCGGGATGACAGATTTCCCATTATAACCCTCCCGCCAGCGTCGGCATGGCGAGTGGGGCGAAGCCGTAATGGTTCAGCCAGCGTGCATCGGAGGCGAAGAAGGTGCGCAGGTCGGGGATGTTGTATTTGAGCATGGCGAGGCGCTCCACGCCCATGCCGAAGGCGAAGCCCTGCCATTCGTCGGGGTCGATGCCGCAGTTTTTCAGTACGTTCGGGTGCACCATCCCGCAGCCCATTACTTCCAGCCAGTCGGAGCCTGCGCCGATGACCAGTGCATCCTTGCCGCGCTTGCAGCCGATATCCACTTCTGCGCTCGGCTCGGTGAAGGGGAAGAAGCTGGGGCGGAAGCGCACGGGCACATTATCCAGCTCAAAGAATGCGCTGAGGAAATCGCTGATGATGCCTTTCAGATGGCCCATGTGGATGCCCTTGTCGATGACGAAGCCTTCGATCTGGTGGAACATCGGCGTGTGCGTCATGTCCGAGTCGCAGCGGTAGGTGGAGCCGGGGGCAATGCAGCGGAAGGGCGGCGCTCCGGATTTCATGGTGCGGATTTGCACCGGGGAGGTGTGGGTGCGCAGCACGGTTTTGCCGTCGCCGTTTCCGGCGAGATAAAACGTGTCATGCATCTGCCGGGCGGGGTGGGATTCGGGGATGTTGAGGGCGGTGAAGTTGTGGTAGTCATCCTCGATGTCCGGGCCTTCGGCCACTGTGAAGCCGAAATCGGCGAAGATGGCGGTAATTTCCTCGATCACCTGTGACACCGGGTGGATGCGGCCCTGCGGTTCCGGGCGCGGCGGCAAGGTGATGTCGATGCTCTCGCGGCCGAGCTGAGCGTTCAGGGCGGCGGCGGAGAGTTCGATTTTCTTGGCGTCAAGCGCCTGCGTGATGGATTCCTTGATGCGGTTTAGTTCCGCACCGCGCTCCTTGCGCTCCTCGGGCGATAGTGCACCGAGGGTTTTGAGGGCTTCCGTAAGCGCCCCCTTTTTGCCGAGTAGGGCAATACGGCATTCTTCCAGCGCATCCGGGGTGGAAGCGGCGTTGATCTGGTGCTGGGCGGAGGCGAGGAGGGATGCGGGGTCGGTCATAAGCTCTTAATTATCTATCATGCTCGGGTTTAACCCGGGCATCCATCCAAATAAAGAGGTATTTTAATGGAAATCAAGCCTCAGCTACAATTGGTTCTACCAATTTTTATAAATAGCCATGCTCCATTTCAATCTTATATGGGCTGAATATTTCATTATTATTTTCCATGCGGCTAAACTTTTTAGCTTATAAGGCTTCTCGCTTCTTCAGCCACGTTGTGGTGGTTTGCGGTTACCATGCGCGAAATTAGCCGGGTCGATTGCAGAAGTGGGCTGTGGTTTTTGCCCTGCATCCTGTTCCGGGCTTGAAAGGCCTAATTGGTCGCGTGCAAAATTCAGGAATGTCTCGCCTGTGATCTCAGCAGTATCTTGATTATATTCATTTACTCCGGGAAGTTCACGAGGGACGCTTATATCTGGGCGGATTTGCTTTAAACGTGGGCTTAAATTAATCAGAACACCCGTTATATCTGCTGTATCAAAATAGGTATGACTATCATCTCCGGGTTTGGTTGGCTTTTCAAGGGGGTTCTCAGGATCATTCAATCGCTGTTTAGGATCGTATGTGTAGTTTTCTACATGCAGATGATCTTCAACATACCGGGTGATGACATCTCCAACGGTATCCTTTAATTTGTCATCAATGCTTTCGCGGAGTTGATGTATTAGCGTGCTGCCCGTAAGTTTTGTTTCTCTGCTGTTTGGATCGTCCTGCGGGTGTCCGGTAGCAAATTGTTCAATATCAGGCAGGCTGATCTCTAATCCATATTGATACTTAATCTCCTTGCGCAGCCTGATCTGCATGTCGACTAAATCTAAACTATCAATCCTCATCTCATGCAAAGGCGTATTGGGGGTGTATATTGCATTAGGAGCGATTTGCTTAATAACATTCTCAACGAGCTTTGGCAGGTATTCATCAATAGGCGGCGTTTTCATAAGCGTATATCTTTCTTTTCTTGATTTTTTAGTATCACGAGTTGCTTATAATAAAAAAAGCGCTGCCTTTTGAGGGGCAGCGCTTTTAACTAGGCCGCCTGCACAGCGGCGGCTTTGGCCTGTTCGGCGATGGCCTTGAAGGCCGCAGGTTCGTGGATGGCGAGGTCGGAGAGAACCTTGCGGTCCATGTCGATACCGGCTTTGGCGAGGCCGCCCATGAACTGCGAGT